>NZ_JBATWY010000039.1:0-93369 GCF_049672945.1 Haloferula sp.
TCTCTGATCCCAACGGACAGCAGCGGCGAAAGCCGCTCGAATGGTGAATGTGGGGAAATTACCATTAAGCCGACCGAGTCGAAATGCCTCACAAATCATTCCTCCGATTTGAAAAGCAGCTTGTTTCATTTGCGCTTCCTCTTGTTGGTTGGGTGATTGCCTCAACTCACTGGTGAAAATGCACCGGATGACGTTTCGTAAAATAGGAAGGTAAGCTTGCAGTCCACCGGAGAATTCCTCTGCTTCGATCTGAGTCTTCGGCTTTGCCTCTTTCGCGTTCTCGACGTTCAATTTATTTAGACGCTCGGCGAGTTCGTCCCACATTTGGTTAAATTGCCCAGCCTCGTAGCAATGGTCTTCGTCCGCTCCCAGCACTTGATGGTAGAATCCGAGTCGAGTGATTGAATCCAGGAACGACTTCTGAAGCGCTAGGTCAGTGGATGCTCCATACCCAGTAAAGCTGGGCGCAATATGTCCAACTACAAATGAGGGACGAGTCCACACGAGCTTCTTCAAAGGCTTCTGCAGATGGCGACTTGAACGAATTGCCTGAATACCATGGAATAGCTCTATTTCCAAGCGCTCGGGTTCCGATTGAAGAGCAACATTGAGCGACAATTCGTCGATTAGACGGGCGGTGGCTAAACGTGTGTTCCGGTCGGATTGTTTGTAAACCTCTGCCAGCATGTCTGCCGCGAATGGGCAGACAAGTTTGCCCTCAGCGACTCCTCTCCTCAGCTCCGCAAGAAGCTGCTTGAAAATTGCGAGCACGGGTTTTCCAAGATCGGCATCCCGCAGATGAATCCAGAATCGAGTATCGAGATATACCGATTTCCGAGCCATGACTGTGTCTCCACAATCGAGATCTATTTTGCGGCGGTATTCATTGTAAGTAATTTCAGGGGTGGCCAGGTGGGTTTCGAGCGTGCTGGGACCTAAATCAACGCCTTCAAGGAAATCAGGAATGGCGGCATGCTTCTCCAAATCGCTGTAAAACTCCTTATCCGTGTCGGAAGAATCCATTGTGGTACTTTTTGTAACTACTGCTATGCGCGTGAACTTTTCAGTAACTTTCAACAATGGCATCGTTTCCATTGCGTTTTTAAAAGCGTCCGCTTTTGCGACCCACCGATGGACAGTTTGCAAACGGCTAGCGTTTGTGCTGTGTGCTTGAAGAGGTCCGTGGAGAATTTCGTAACGCACCGCTGGCTGAGCTTTCGACAACCATTCGAAGGGATTGCCATCAGAGGGCATCCAGCCAAGCTTGGTAATCCAGATTTTCGACGGAAACATTTTCGGGGATGCGTTCAACAGTTTCTGCTGACCTTGCACGGAAAAGCAGATTGACCGGGTTCCTTTGGATTGTCTTGGCTCATACCAGTCGTTCCAAGCCATCCAGGCGAACGTTCTACCGTTCAGTGTAGTCGGCATCCCTGCATTTGCGGTGGTTGCGTCTTCACTTTCCTGAAACCAATACTCATACTTAAAATGATCACGCCACGAGCTTGCCTCCAAACAAGCAGCCAGCACGACCTCATCATCATTGATACCTTCTAGCGCGAGGGGGCGAAGCGAATCCAATATCTTGCGAGACGGTGGCGGTTGGTTGTATGCCCCCCCCAGTGAACGTTCGGACGGTCAATCTGCCAGCAAGGGATGGGGCATGGGTGTTCGATGTAAAACCCAACCCTCTTCGCAAGGTAAGTGACCTTGTGCAAAGCGCAATAGTGACCCGGGGCTATCGACGCGCTCGACAATCACACGGTCAAATTCTTGGTCGAGTATAAGGTCTTTCAGTTCACCTCTGCATTCCCAGTCATGATCGTTTTTGATTCGTTCCGGCCACGATCGCTCGCTCGCGTTATCCCCCCCTGCCTGAATCAGTTTGGGGCCCACGGAGAATCTGACATCCCTAAAGTCCTCACCAGTCGTGTGCTCAACCCGATTGATCGAACTTTGAGCAAACTTATAACCATCCACCAGGCGGAAAGCCCCATGCATCTGGAATCCGGTTTCAAGAATGTCATGGCCTCCAACCGGCTCGAAATCTTCTCCATTGTCCCTTTCTACGAATTCGAACAAAGGCATCGACCCGTCTTGATTTTTGGCCATCAAAATCTGGGTGATCCAAGCTTGTAATCGTATGCTCAAAGAACCGTTCTTTGAAATTGATGTTAAATTTTCGGATGCGCGACTCAGCTCTTCTGGAAACTTGGTAGCCCAAGCTTCAGTAAGGCCTAGCAGCCAGCGGACACGCCAGCTATCATCTCCGAAAGATTCGAATATCTTGGGAATGATCTGTGGCTTCCAGGAAACGAACGCATTTAGACCCGTGCATGCCGATTCCAGCACAGCTCCATAACGGGACGAGAATAGAACGGCAAACGTCTCACATGCCAGCCCCTCCCATGTCTTGCACCGTGAAACATCGGCCACGGCGATCTCGGGCAACGTAGTGGACAGATCGCCACCTCGTGCCAAGCGCTCGTGCATATCGAGAACTTTCCCGAGTCCGGATTCCAGCTCGTCATGGCCGAGTATCGAGGCTCTGGTTAAAAGCAGCGCTTGGAGATTCTCGCATACGGATGAATACCAGTATCCACCCTCATCTACACGCAGGATGGCGGACTTCGCCAGATACCAGAGCATGCGATCAGGCACGGATCTCATGATGTCTGACAAAGGTTTTTTCAACTCTTCGCGAAAATATCCCCAGCCTCCAGACATGGAGTTCGCTCTACCGAAAAGTTCTAGAACCTCTATCAACTCGCTCTCCTGATCAGCACTATTTGTGAGGAGGATTTCTCGGACTGCCGTCGCCGCTGTAGAGGGGGAAAGGCGATGGCCTGATTTGACAACCTCGCGCCAGTCCATTTCTCCTGATGACCTGTTATCACTTCCAGATGCATCCTCTTCATCTTTCAACGGTTTCCGAGCGAATTCTCCCGGAGAGATCCGACGTAACAGATCCTCCATGTCCTGGCGCTCATTTGTCGTTGCGCAGGATTCCAGAATCGCATTCCTGATACGGAAAATAATGGCGACATCTCCAGCGTCGTACCAACGCGCCAAAGAGATCGCCATGCACCAACAGATGATCATTTCTTCCTCGGGCATGGGCTGAGCCAGCCGATCCAAGAAACCATCAAGGAACAGGATCTTGACATTTTCGAACCATCGCCAGTCCTCCCGGTTTCCGCGATCCGAAAACATCACCCGCCAAACATCCGCAGGACCGGATGCGATAGCCGCAGTTCCAACGGCTGCTTGGATTTCCGAGAAACAACGGTTTTCGCCCCCTTGAGAATCGCAAGCATCCTGTAACAACAACAGGCGAAGTCCCTGGTTCCTGACCACTGAAGCATCTATTGCGGAAAGTTCCTCGAACCAGCTCCACGCCCAACGGAATGAGTAATCTTTATGGCACACATAACCGAGCCGGTGCCATTTGAGGCGGCTCTCCGCCATCTGAGCCAGATGCGATTCTCCGATTTCCCTGGCGGCTTCCAAGAAAAACATCGTTTCCGGTTCATCACTTGAACCTGAACTATCTGACCATATCCAGCCTCCCTCCCCAATTGCTTTCCTGCACCACTCAGCAAGAATGTCACGTTCGCCCGCTAGTTTCAAAAGCAGCCACACACTTTCGACACGGTGGTCTTGCGGTGCGAGTTCTGCTACCGGCCTGCCCGCCGCCAAGAGCGCATCCCGATATGCCTGATCTAGAGGGAAAAAAGTTTTCACCCATTCCAAGGACAGGTTTCCGGCAGCAGCTGAAAGCCATAGCGGGTCGGATTTATCCATCCAGGTTTTACCCCACAAAGCGTTTGCAATCTGACCGATGGACTCCGGCCGGAACAAGATAGGCACTGCATCGCTCTTTCCTTGTGCTTCCAGGGAAGCGACTTGACCCAATACCACCGCTGCATTCAGAAGGACACGCAATCCGGTTTTGGAGCCAATAGCGTATTTGGTGCGCTTGAAGATTTCGCCAGCCAGATCAGACGATTCTCCCGCAGTGTCCAACCACCCGCTGGCCCTTGCAATGGCGAGCAAGGCTTGGATGTCATTCCCACTGGAATTTTTTAAATCCAGATTTTTCTCTCCAAGGGATTCGAGCCAACTAGGACAGCTTGAATGTATCCCCGATTTGACGCTCCACCATGTAGCGAACATTTTGAAATCATCCGTGAAGTTTGAGCGTTCCTCGTGACAGTGCTGGAGGAACTCCGCGACAAGCTTCCATTCTTCAAGGTCTGCCAAAATCCTTACCGATGTTTCAATATGCGGATAGTATCTCGGCGAAAACTCGTTGAAGCAGGAAGATACGGAGTCGAACGGACCTAGCCTGCAACTTGCGGCCGCCCATCCTTCTTCATAGTGATATTCCGCTCGATTGTGCATTGGATGCTCCTCATCGTCTGAAGCAAGTATGAAGCCCAAGGATCTGGAAACATCGCCGAACTCACAAAACCAAGAATCCGCAGATTGAACATTCGAGTCGTCAAGCTCACTCTTTTCGCCAGAAGGATAAATCAGCATAGCAAGCTCACCGATTGTCATGCCGGAAAACCATCGTTTCAAAAGTGCGTTCGCCCGATCCGTTTCTCCCGCTTTTGCGATTCGGGCGGCGTCGGTCGTCACTCCGCGAAGCGAATCGATGGTCCAGGAATCCGTCGGGAGCACCACAAGTTCGGAGGGAGGGAAAAATGGGGCCATCTCCGTATTCCGATCATCAGTTGAGGTGGAGGCACCACGACTGTAGTTCTCCCATCGTTCCAAAGTTTCTGTCGCACACGCCACCTGATGCAAAATATCCCAATCCTGTAGAGCGATTGCCGCCGAAAGTGCTGCTTTGCATTGTAGGGAAACCTCCTGGAATGATTCTCCAAGCGCCACAGCTTCGAAAACCCATCGATTGTCGAATACGCGTGCCCATTCGTTGTCCCGACCCGCGGTGCGCAAGAGCTGGAACAACGATACATGGGCGACCTTGCGGTTCGAGTTTAGGGAGCAGTAGTGATCCACTAGACAGCCGGCTACCCATCTGCGCTGGGCTTCGCCACGCTCGCTAAAGTAATTGGCCAAAAAAACACGGACATCATTGTGCAGCACATGAAAACCACCCTCTCTTTCGATAACCAAGGGACCAAGTTTCGACAATGTGAGATACCACTGGTCGCTGGTGAATCCCAAACCAGGGAATGCGTTCGCAAGGAACGTTCCGGAAATACTTTCCCGCACTAGACACAGGGTTCCGGCGATGGCGATTTCCGCACCCATGTTTCCGCCGGGGTCGGAGTGATCTGGAAACGCATACCGCCAGATCGATTCATAGTAGGTTCGAAGGCCGGATCTGAGGCGCCGACTTTCCAAGCGGAGGCGAAGATCTTCCGCAGAATTACTTGTGTGCGCTTCCTCTACGGCGAAAACCACTGCGAGGGTATTACCTAGGGTGGTTTCGGTGATTATTTCGATTGCACGATCCCATTCTTCAGAGGGCAAACCCGGACTTCTCTTGGTAAAGAGTTTCGCGACATCAGCTTTCTCCAGAGTCCGGAGATCCAACTGTAAGACACCTTCTTCCTGTCCCTTTAACCATGAAGGGTATTCATCATAATCCACCGCAGGCTGACCTGCCACCAACAACCGAATTTCTTTCTCCGCCAATTCTTCCGGCCCAGGCAGGGAGCGGAAGAAATCGAAGGCCAATCCCGGTTCATACCTCAAACGCCCCGCCCTTGCCGCATGATCGATACCGTCGATTACGATCACGAACTTTCGACCGAGTTCGCGACCGATCCTATCAGCGAGGCGCAACACGTGTCCCCTTGCCTGCTCCCAACTCAAGATCTCGTTTCTGACGGGAACCGCATAATGCCAAAGCTTCCCTCTTAGATCACTCCGCAGCTGCGAGAGAAGGGAATACCATAGTCGCTCGGGATTTACTGAGTAGTCCGTTTCTGAGGGCGTTCCTTGGGATTGGGGCGTGATGGGAAGAAACGAAAAGTACCGGAGGCCAACTACACCGCTGTGAGCCTTTTCAGTCCTGCGCATCTCAATCCGACTGAGCAAGCTGGTTTTTCCCGCTCCCGGATCGGCGCAAAGAAAGACTACCGGAGGGCCATCGGCGGCTACGAGAATCCGTTCCAAATTGGCTGCCTCACTTTCCCTGGTAGGAAAGAAGGGCACGGGCGGAGGCGGAGCCAGCTTCAGGGTTTCGATTTCGTCCGGCAACGACAGCGCAGTGGCGACGTCTTCTGCGGTCACCTTTTCATGGTCATCGGTCCAATGTTTGAGTGCATCGTTTAAGCCATGCAGGAGCGGTAGGGCTTTGGCCTCCGAAATGCCAAAACTCAGCGCAAGATCCCTCAGAACTTCCATCTGCAATTCTTTAAGATCCGGCCTGTTGGTCTCAATCGAGAATTCGCGAAAAAAATCCAAACGTGCTTCATCCGTTCCCGACGTCAGCTTTTCTAACCACTCCTCCCACGCGGATTCCCATTCTTCAGGCACTTCAAACTCATCAATAGTAGTCCGCTCCAATGCCTCTTTCTTGAGCCAACGGGTAAACTCCAGAAGCGGCGGTCGCCCCAAATAAACTCTCTCTCCCGCTTCGCGATTCGTGTAAACGATGCATCGCGCACTTTCCGAAGAAAGTCCCTTCTCAAGCCATGCTTCGTAGAGGCTGCCCAAAAGGGTTTCACCCTTTGAGTCAGGTGTCAGGAATACGCCAAATGTGAGATTACTGCCCTCTCGTGTGTGCTTGACTTGAATATACTCAATGTTGCCCTGCTCGTGCCGGACGACCACATCATCCCATCCCTTTACACCACTTTCCTGAAATGTGACGGAAGCCACTTCTGAATCAGGACGCATCATTTCTGCAACCTTCAGCAGGCCTACTGTCCATTCATACCAATATGGGGTGCCTTTTCCAGCCGTCGGGTTGCTCATTTATTCTGTGAGTTTGATCAATCGATTGGGTTTTGTCATGTTTAGGATTTTCTTTCAGCCGATACGGAGCTTGAGCAACAAAACTGCCGATGCAAAACAAAGGCGAGAACCTACCCCGTTCCCGCTCGACCTCGTTACGGAACCACGCTCTTCTTGAACCCGTGCCAACGCATCCTTCCTTTTCCCATGGCCATCTCGAAAGCCTCTGCCAGGTAGTCGCGGCCACTGAGAGTGGACTCAAGGGAACAGAGATAGGCGTGCTTTTAAGCTCGTTGAGGATCGACGACCCAGAAGCGGGAATCACCAAATGGAAGCGCCTCTTTGCCGCACTCGATAGTCGGCAGCGACAGGATCGTTGCGGCAACAAGGTCATCGAGTTCGTGCTGGAAGCAATGCGCCCGGTCCGTTTCACGAGTCGTCCGGAAGTGTTTGAGGAACGCCGAGCGGCGCTCAATCACGTTCTGGTTTTCAGTGGCCTTGAGCTGGGGGCCGACGGTCAGCTCAGGAACCGCACTGCGGCGACGACACTTACAGAAGCCGAGGAAAGAGCAGGAAAGTTGCGGAGCGAACTTCTGAAACGTGGCGTGCATCCCGAGGTATTGGAATTCTGTCGTGCCGAGCTCCTCCAGAACAACCATTTCCACGCGGTTTTGGAAGCAACGAAAAGCGTTTCGGATAAACTGCGAGTCAAAACGGGACTCCCCGGCGATGCGGGCGAACTCGCGGAGCTGTCGCTATCGCTGGGGAAGGCGGGGATGCCATTCCTCGCGTTCAACACCCTTCAAACGGATTCCGAGCGCTCGGAACAGAAGGGATTAAAAAATCTGATGGTTGGTTTCTTCGGCACCTTTCGGAACACTACTGCTCACGCCCCTAAAATTTCGTGGACGATGAACGAACAGGACGCGCTTGATTTACTCACGATGGCGTCCTTCCTCCACCGTCGACTGGATGGCGCGGCAAGAACGCCCCGCGTCCTATAACTCGGAACGCACTGCAGTTCACTTTCGCGGGGATATATCCTTCGCGAATGGCCTGCCAGAGCGAAGATTCCTGGTGCTTCTCCGCCGCTCGGCGGAATGCTGCCGGGAATTGCTGGAGCTCTTCCGCTATTTTCAGTTGGTCATCGACGAAAATCTTCCTTTTATCGCAGGCACCGAGAAAGGAATAGTAACAAGGAACAAGATCACCGCGAAAACCCAATCCGCGTGGACGAATCCGATACGTGAGCGGATACGTCAGCCCCCATCCCGCGTGACTCAACGCGAAATGAGCTGCGTAGATTTGGGGGCGTTCTTGCTTATCGCTGTTCGCTACCAGCAATTCACTTCCCCGCACGCCGAGAATGCTTTGGACTGCTCCTCTCAGCGCCCAGGCGGGAGTCACCGCACTTGGATTCGTGAGTCGATGTTAGCACAGATTTTGAAGATTGGCGTGAGCGATGGCAAGATCTCACGAAATCGGACAGGCGTTCGCCAATCTGATATGTACCCGCAGCACGCTCAGGGTGAGTTGGCCGGCAATCTTAAAGAGAAGCAGGCAGATTCAAACGACACATTCTCATCCATAACGTGCGCCAGCATTCAGGCCGAGCACGAGCATGCAAACGAAAGAGAAAAGATCCTAGGAAGCTGACAACCAACACAGTGAGAGCCGGGCTATTTCTGACCCGGCTCCGGTGGTGAGCTAAAGCTCGTTGCTCCATCGCGACCAATTGGTCCCCACTCGGGGAGCCGACCGGATGCGTGTGGGAGCAAACGGAGCTCACCTACGCCACTACTACTTCGACTCGGCTGATTGGGCCTCGCGGATCATTTTCACGATCTCGGGCACAATGACGTTTTCAAGCAGCCCCCATTCTTCATCAACTGATACGCTGTGGACGACATCCTCAATTGGAACGAGTGCCTCAATTTCGGAAAGATCCATCCGATCGATGTACTTTGGCATTGGCACCGGAGTGTGACAAGGAAAGCCCGTGGAGTGAGGCAATCGAAGTCGCCATCTGCCAGCCATGGCCGTTCGGAATGAAATCCCCCATATCTAAAGTGAAGAGGGTATAGGCGGTGAAGTAGAGCTTCTCGGCGAAATCCGTGGGCAACCGGGTCGTGGAACTGATGATGGAATCGCAATGCGATCCGAACATCATCGCATAGCCCGCGAACACCATCGAAATCCAGAGCAGAACCGTTGTCAGCAGGATCACAGGCCCGGCGAGTTTCAGTAATTTTCTGGAATCGGACCGCCCCGCCCGGTGGATGCCGAGGGCGAAGCTCCATATTCCGGTTGCAAGCGGCAGGGTCAGGGGGCCGCCTCCGGAAAATGAGATGGTTGTTTTCAACGCATCATAGGTGGCAAGGGCAATCAGTGCGATGCCGGTGGCGAAGAGGAGGATGTTCATTCCTCCGCTCCCTCCGTGAGTCCTGAGTCAGGATCGCGGGCAATTTTTCTGAGAAACATTTTCTCACCGAGAAACACCAGAATCAGGCCGATGACGGAAGCCCAGATAACGAGCATGTCCGATTGCCACTTCACCCAGAGAAAAGCTCCAAGGACGATGACATCGAGGATGATCGCAGTGATAAGAATCCACGCTTTCGCCTCCACCTCCTCGCGCAGATGTCTAAGAACGCCCCAGTGGACGATTATGTCCATGACGATATAGAACACAGCACCGAGAGAAGCGATGCGGGAGAGATCGAAAAAGATGGTGAGAAGCATCGCGATCACCACCGTGTAAACCAGGGTGTGCTTCTGGAGATCGCCGGGCATTCCGAAGTGTTTGTGCGGGACGAGCTTCATTTCAGTCAGCATCGCGAGCATTCGAGAGACTGCGAAGATACTTGCGATCACACCGGAAACGGTCGCAACGATAGCAAAGCCGACGGTAGTCCATAGACCCCACTTTCCGAAGGCCGGGCGAGATGCCTCGGCCAACGAGTAGTTTTTAGCACTGACGATTTCCGATATGGTCAGGTTTCCGCCAACTGCGAACGCGACGACCATATAAAGGATTACGCAAATGATCATCGAAATCACGATTGCACGACCGACGTTCTTGTGCG
Source organism: Haloferula sp. (assembly GCF_049672945.1). NCBI lineage: Bacteria > Pseudomonadati > Verrucomicrobiota > Verrucomicrobiia > Verrucomicrobiales > Verrucomicrobiaceae > Haloferula > Haloferula sp. Next base: position 10,023 of record NZ_JBATWY010000039.1, read on the forward strand.
GTTCCTTGATCTCTCCACCGCTGTTGGTGATGGTGGTGAATCCCTTATACGCTAGGATTCCGAGAGCGACCGCACCGATAAAACTTGCGATACCGGTCTCCGGCGGAGCGACGGTCACACTTTTGAAATCCAGCCCCGATGCCCACAGACCACCTCCGGCGAGAACCAGCAGCCCCCCTATTTTCACGAAGGCGGTGACGAAGGAAAAGCCCTCGATGAACTTGTTACCGAGGACATTGACCACGAATGCAAAAAGTAGCAGCGCCACGCCGAGCGCCGGGATCCACCACCAGCCGGGGCTTCCGCCGAAGGGCTGAAGCACATAGGTCGCGAAGGTTCGAGCGGCCAGGCTCTGTTGGATAACCACTAAGAAGATCAGCAACGCGCTCGCACCAGTAATCGACGATTTCGAATAAGTCTCTCTGAGAAATAGCGCGACCCCTCCCGAAGACGGGTAGGTATCCGACATTTTGAGATAGGTGTAGGTACTGAATACCAAAACAACGGCATGCCAACAGGAAAGCGGACGGGAACTAGGTCCCGCCACCGGTAAGGGCGTTGACGCCAGCCCCGATCATTAGCCCGGCTCCTATCGAAACATTACCTGCAAAACTAGCTGCCCATTTCGCAGATTGACGGTTCATCGCTATTGGAGAGTTACTCTTAGAATTGGAAGGTAATACCGGCTCCTACTCCATAGACAGAGTCCCACAATGCGGTCGCCGAAATACTTTGATTCAAACGATAGGATGCGCCTCCTTGATACGACCAATCGTCGTGGGTGTCGTATTCGACCTCGCCGAAGATCCCAAGTCGCGGAGTGAGCATCAATTCCCGGCCTACCGTAACCCTCGCACCCCCATCCGAATCGATCCAACCGGTGGCGAGGAGATTCATCGGCAACAAATAGTTGGCCCCCACGATCAAACGCTCGGTATCTCGGGAGAAGTCGACGCCCTCACCGTAAACCCCGGCGAAGACCGAGGTAAACCGGTTGATGTAGCGGTTGTAGGTGATGTCGGCTTCCCACTCGCTATCGGTAACCCCATCCCATCCCGTTTCGTAATTCAGAGCGAAACTGTTGAGGATATTGGAAAACACGATCGTGCCCTGCGACTCACTGTTCAAGACATCGATTATCCCATATAGCTTCCACGACTTGTCGGCATAAAGATTCCTCCTCGCCGCAACTGTCGCCGCATCCGGTTCGTAGCCGTCATATTCCACCACGCGAGCCATGCCGCTGTGCATGTGATAGAGCAAGTGGCAGTGAAAAAACCAGTCGCCAAACTCATTCGCATCAAACTCGATCACCGTGGTCGACATCGGCGCGACATCGACAGTGTGTTTCAACGGTGAGCGTTTCCCCTGACCATTGATTACCCGGAAAAAGTGCCCGTGGAGGTGCATCGGGTGATGCATCATCGTGCGATTGATCATCACAAAACGGACCACCTCACCCTTCTTGATGTGAATGTCGTTGTCCGGAGCAAGAATACGATTATTGATCTGCCACACATACTTGGACATGTCCCCATCCAAGGTCAGGCGCACTGTTCGGCGCGGTGCGTTTGGCGGCAAGCTCGTGTTCTGAGGAGCTCGAAGCATCGCATACGGTGAAAACGGACGATAGCGGGAACTCATCCCATCCGAAGCGAGTTCCGGATGAATCGCCGCATCATCGCGAAGAAGGAAATCATACCACTTCGGCGGATTCAATTTCAGGCTGCTATCCTCCATGCCACTCATCGCCGGATCCTTCTTCATTGGGCTCATTGAGCCATGATCCATCTCCTCCATCGAACCAGACATCCCGCCGTCCATCTGCATGGCGCTGTGATCCATTCCTTTCATATCGCCGGCCATCTGCATCTTACCATGCATTTTCATGCCAGGCATGTTCATCCCCGGTTGATCGAATTTCCCCGCATCGACGTCACGGTTTGTCATTCCCATTGAACCTCTTGGCGTAAGTGCGAACATCCGCTTCCAACTAAACATGTCCATCGTGTCGTAGAGAAATGGCTTCGGCATATCGGGTGCGGCCTGCTTCTCGCCCCGCCCGATCCAAAGTGATGCGTATCCCGAACCATCCTGAGCGGTCGCACGAAACTCGTAGGCTCCGGAAGCCGGAACTTTCACTATCAAATCATAGGTTTCAGCTACTCCGATGAGCAGTGGTTTCTTCATCATCAGGGGTTCCACGGATTGACCATCAGCCGCCACGACCTTGACTGGGCCACCCGCATACTGGAGGTAGAAAAAGCTCATGGCAGAGCCGTCGATCACCCGCAATCTCACGGTTTCCCCCGGTCGCGCATCCAGCACTTCCGACGTTTTTCCGTTCAGGAGAAACGCATCATAGGAAACATCCGAAAGGTCCATCGGTGGCATCCGCATTGCCTCCCGTTTCCAAAACTCGATGAACTTGCCGGTCTTGACGGCACCCAGCAGCGATTGCGAAGTTTTCTTCTCCACTCCCATCCACTCCGAACCACGACGGAGAAGTTTCATCACCTGCTGCGGCGAGCGATCCGACCAATCCGAGAGCAGCACCACATGATCCTTCGTGGCCCCGTGATTCCGATCGTTGGGTGTAATCACGATCGAACCGTAGACTCCAACCTGTTCCTGCAATTCCGTATGAGAGTGATACCAGTAGGTGCCCGTCTGTCGGATTGGAAATCGATAGGTGAAGGTCGAATGAGGAGCAATTCCCGGATAGGAAATCCCCGGAACCCCATCCATCGTCGGCGGAACCAGCAAGCCGTGCCAATGCACCGAACCTGGCTCGTCCATCGCATTGTGAACTTCGATCACAGCCGTATCACCCTCCCTAAAGCGCAAAGTCGGAGCCGGGATTCCACCATTGACCGTGATTCCCTCACGTTTCTTCCCCGTGAAATTGACCTCCTTCTTCTCGATCGTGAGTTTATAGCTCACCTCTTTCGCAACGGCCGGGATTGCAAAGAGAGCGATCGCCATCGTCAAAAGGTGCAAGGTGAAATGGTTTTTGGTGATTCTCATGAGTTTCGATGAATATTCCGCAGGATGCATGCCGACCGGGATTTGATGAATTAGGAAAGACTTCGTTGTTAAATTTGACATTCGTCTCAGTTTTTTAGGACTCATCTACTGTCGCGAGAAACTGGCACCACCGGGTGGGGTGATGTTCCTCGCCCTCGATAGTGAACCGATCCTTGGAAAATCGAATGACAAAGCCAGATTCCTCGAAGAGAGCCTTGTAATTATGAGAGAACGACAATTCGTGACCATAGGGAAAAGAGGCCGGCTCCCCATTCAGGTCATGATCGATCGCCAATGTCTCGGTGACGGCTACTGCGCAGGGCTGGTTTCCCCGCTTCAATTCCTCGAATAGCCCCAGAATCTGGTCGCGAGTAAAATACTCAAGAACACCTCCATTCGTCAGCAGAACAGTTCCAGCTGCAGGCCGGCGGATCAACCAATGAAGGGCATCTTCATTCCAAAAGTGGAGCTTCGGGTTTTGGCGAAACTTCTCCCGATTCGACTCAATCTGCTCCGCATTGATGTCGACTCCGTGGAACTCTCCAATCAAATCAAGTTTCGATTCCAAGTAGGAAAGCACCCTTCCATCCCCCACCCCTACTTCAACAAGCCGTGGAGTCTCAACTCCGAACTCCTGCACCACCTTTGAGATCTCCTCCAAGATTCCTGCGTGATGACGAAGAAAGACCGTTTCGAACCGATGTTCGAAGTTGTCGAAAAACTCGTCCGAGTGCGGCGATGCCCAATAGTCACGCATGAAGTCCTGGATCAGCCCGTGATCCTCTTCACCAATCGCGCGAACAAGAAAACCATTTCTGAGCAGCTTCCCTGAGGTCCCCCATGGTTTGCTGAAAGGCCGCTTTCTCACCGCGCGAGCTCGCCCAGGAAGTAGCCCAATCAATTGCTTGCCAAATAGCCCCTTTATAAGGCGAGAGGCAGGAAGATTGGAGATGCGTCGGTAGGCTTTCATTGATTTTGATTTGGGTTTTCGGCATTCACTAATCTTCTACTCGCACTCTAGAAATCCTTCCCTCCTGCCAGAGGCAGTAGAGCGTCGGAACGATGAACATCGTCATCAGTTCGACGAACATTCCGCCGAAGATCGGGATCGCCATCGGGACCATCAGGTCCGATCCACGACCGGTCGAGGTGATAACGGGAAGCAATGCCAACAAGGTAGTGGCGGTTGTCATAAGACATGGGCGGACACGCCGCAACCCGGCTTCAAGCGTCGCAGTTCGAACTTCATCTATGGTACTCGGCTTTAACTCGTCGAACTTCTGTCGGAGGTAAGTAGACACCACAACCCCATCGTCAGTTGCAATGCCGAAGAGTGCAAGGAAGCCCACCCAAACCGCAGTCGAGATGTTGATCGGTCCGACGTTGAACAAGTGACCGACGTGATGGCCGAAGATCTCGAAATCAAGAAAGCCCGGACGACCGTAGAGCCACAACATTAGGAATCCGCCCGCCCAGGCGACAGCCACGCCACTGAAAATGATGCCGGTATTGATGACCGAGCGACTGTCGAGGTAGAGCAGCATGAAGATCGCGCCGAGACAGATCGGTAGCATGAACAGCAACGTCCGATTAAACTCAAGCGCGGCCTCGTAGTTCCCGGCGAAGTCGTAGCGCAAGCCAGGCGGGCGGCGTAGTTCTCCGGACTTTTCCTTTTCATTTAGGAACTTGCCAATCGCCTCCACGACGTCGACCTCCGGGAATCCCGGCTCTGCACCAAAAGTCAGATAACCTGTTAGAAACGTATCCTCCGCCTTGATCACCTGCGGACCACGCACATAGCGAAGATCGGCCAGCTGTTCGAGCGGCACCTGCGCGCCCTCCTTCGAAGTGACGAGGATCCGGCCGAGGCTTTCGATGTCATCACGGCGCTCACGAGCGTAGCGAACCTGGATCATGTAGCGTTCGCGCCCTTCGATGGTATAGCCCATCATTTTGCCTCCGATGGCCCCTTGGATTGCTTCATGGATGTCGGAGATGTTCAGCCCGTAGCGCGAGGCAGCGGATCGATCGGGAATGATTTCAAGATAGGGTTTGCCGACGATGCGGTCTGCATTGACCGTGGCAGTGGCCAGACCGGGCACCTCGCCACTGCGCAACAACCTTTCAACATCGAGTCCAAAATTCTGGATCGTCTCAAGGTCGGGCCCCTTGATTTTCATCCCCATCGGTGCGCGCATGCCTGTGCGCAGCATCACCAGGCGTGTTTCGATCGGCTGAAGCTTCGGCGCACCGGTGACTCCTGGCATACGGGTGACACGGTCAATCTCCACCCAAATGTCATCGGGCGATTTGATTTCCGGACGCCATTGGCGGAAAGGCGTGCCGCTGGAATCCTCGACCAAACTACCAGCTTCATCGTAGATGAAGTCCCCTTGTTCGTCAGTCTTGAATCGCAGCACCCGACCCTTCTCGTCGGACTTGTATTCGGAAACGTAGTTGATGACCGTTTCGACCATCGAGATCGGCGCGGGATCGAGTGAGGACTCGACGCGTCCAATCTTTCCGACCACCTGATCGACCTCAGGAATCGAGGCAATGGCGGCATCAAGCTGACGAAGCGACTCGGTTGCTTCTTCGATCGAAGCATGTGGACTAACCGTCGGCATGAAAAGGAAGGTCCCTTCATCAAGCGCCGGGCGGAACTCGCGGCCGAGCCCGGGGAACTTCTCCGAGGCATCCTTCCAAAGCGCCGTCTCTGTGACCCGGTCTCCGAAGGTATTCGGCACAAAGGAAAATAACTTATCGAAACCAATCCAGATGCTCCCGGCGAGTATCAGCAAGGCGACCGGTACGCTTAAGAACATCGCTTTGTGTCGCAGGCACCAAGTGAGCACGGAGCCATAAGTGAGTTCAAACAAACGAAAGGCACCAAGCAGGCCACCGAGCACCATGAATACAAAAACGAAGTTCATCACGCTGCTGCGATCGAGGCCAAGTGGCATCCAATCTACCGTAAGCATCCAGGCCACGACTACAGCAATGGATAGATTGATCACCAGCACGCTGATCCGCGCCGTACGGCCTTGGACTTTCGGCGAAAAATAGACACCGACGGCGAGCACCAGCAAAGCGCCTGCCAGCGGGGCTGAGAAGGAAAACGAGATTAGCCCGGCTGCCAGCAGCAACTTGGCGGCAAGGAATCGGCGCTCCCGCATGAAACGCGGCAACGTTCCGAAAATGATGTGTGCCACCGGCGGGATGATTGTCAGAGCCACCACGATCGAAGCAATCAACGCGAAGGTTTTGGTGAACGCCAGCGGACGGAACAAGCGACCCGCCTCGCCTGTCATCGTGAATACCGGCAGGAAGCTGATCACCGTCGTCGCCACGGATGTCGTCACCGCCGAGGCCACCTCAGTGACAGCTCGATAGATGACGGCCGCCTTCGACTCACTGGGATCGGCTTCATCGAGATGCTTGAGCATGTTCTCCGTGAGTACGATCCCGACATCAACCACCGTGCCGATCGCGATCGCAATGCCTGCTAGAGCAACGATATTCGCATCGACCCCGGCGAGCTTCATGGTGATGAAGGTGATCAGCACGGCGAGCGGCAGCATCGCCGAGATCAACAGGCTGCTACGTAGGTGAAGAACCATCACCACCACCACAATGATCGTCACCAGAATCTGTTGCCACAGCGCCTCATCGAGGGTGTTGAGAGTTTCTGAAATGAGGTGGGTTCGATCGTAGAAGGGAACGACGGTGACTTTCGAAGTCGTCATCCAGTCGGGCCAATCGGCGCGAGCACTGAGCTTGGCCCAGGCAATCCATTCGTTCTGGGCAAGCGACTCAACACCCTCGTCCGCGAAAGCCGGTTCGATCTTCTGTTCAATCGCGAAGCTCTTAACTTCTTCGGGTGAAACTCTGTTCCAATCAACGACCACCCTAGTCGGGAGAGCGTCCTCTAGTTGCTTGATCTTCTCCTTGGTGCTTTTAATCGCCGCCATCGGATTGGCTCCGAATCGTGCGACGACCACACCACCGGCAGCATCGGCTCCATTCACATCAAGCGCTCCGCGGCGTAGCGCTGGACCCAACTCGACCGAGGCGACTTGGCCGACGGTGATTGGTGTTCCGTCACGCACCGTCACCACAGCATCCCGCAGATCATCAACACTTGAGACATAGCCGGTCGCACGGATAAAGTACTCCACTCCATTTACTGCCAGATTGCGTGCGCCAATCTCTTGGTTCGATTTTCGAACCGCATCAACAACCTGAGCTAAGGTCACATTCTGAGCGCGCAGCTTATCGGGATCCACATCGACCTGGTATTGCCGGACATAGCCACCCACCGAAGCCACCTCTGCTATACCCTCCGCCGCGAGCAATGCGTAACGCACCTGCCAGTCCTGCAAAGATCGCAGTTCGTCCGGGTCCCATCCACCCACGGGATTGCCATCGGGGTCCCGGCCTTCAAGGTAATACCAGAAGACCTGGCCAAGACCGGTGGCATCGGGGCCGAGAGTCGGGGTCACTTCATCAGGAATCAGCCCTGCGGGAAGCGAGTTGAGCTTTTCGAGCACTCGACTACGGCTCCAGTAAAACTCCACGTCTTCCTCGAAAATCAGATAAACGTAGGAGTATCCGAACATCGAGAACGAACGCACCTCGCGCACGCCCGGCACGCCGAGAAGTGACACCGTAAGCGGATAGGTTACTTGGTCCTCGATGTCCTGTGGCGATCGCCCGGCCCACTCGGTGAAGATGATCTGCTGGTTGTCGCCGAGGTCTGGAATCGCATCGACCGCCACCGGATCGCGCGGGTAATCGCCCGTGTCCCAATCAAAGGGTGCGACCCGCACACCCCATGCGATCACGAAGGCAAGGAGTAGCAGGACGACTAGCTTCTGATGAAGACAGAAATGGATGAGCTTGTTCATTGCGCCTGCGGCGATTGCCAAGTGAGAAGTATGAAGTGAACCGTAGTCATGCTTAGTGGCCTGAGTGATCTTGCTTAGGCTTAACCGGCTCCTCAGACGGCTTCGTATCCGGAGTGCGCCCCATGGAAAGCGTGTCCTTCAGGCCTCCACATGTGAGCATAGCGTCACCGTAATAGGGGTTGAGGACCGTTGGCAGAGCTGAGAGCCAATCGGCTCCATCGCCGAAAGCCATCGGGCAATGAACGACGTAGAGATCACCTAGTTGATCCATGCCATGGGCCCGGACTATGGCGATCAGCGTGTCGCTAACCTGCTTGAATGCGGCGCGACGCGACTTGATGTCATTGGCATCCGCCAGCATTCCGGCAGCCTCTCCCAGCGCCTTCGCATCAGGCAGTTGCAGCCCGGCCATCGTCACTTCAAAGGAGGCAGCGGCAGCCTTTGATCCGGCTTCATCATCATCGGCCAGCGCTTTGGCGAGCGGAAGGTAGGCAGCGACCGCTTTCTTCAGATTCTCCACAACCACCGGGTCCGAGTTCGGAGTGGCAATCGCCTTGTAGGGAAGCCCAAGGCGACGACCCGCATTTTCAATGCTGCGCCCGACGATTCCCATAGCCACCAACGGCGAATTGCCGAGCTTGTCCTGTGCGAGTGTTAGATCGACCAGCAGCTGATCAGAGAACTCGTTCCACAAGTTCAGGTCCTCGGCTTGCATCGCCTCAGTGCGCACGGTTTGCACGGATTTTCGGATCGACTGAAGTTGTTCGGTCATGCCCGTTACGTTCTCTGCACGGGCGGCCGTTTCAAAACGCCCGAGGGAGCGCAAAACCGACGGCCATTGTCCTGACAAGTCCTCCGGAGCCTCGCCTGCGGGTCTCTCTTCGAGCCCGGCCTCGGCGTTCATCATCGATGGCCGACCTTTGATCTGAAGTTCGGAATCGAGCTTGAAAGCACCGCGAGTGACGACCAGTTCGCCCTCGGCCAATCCTTCACGCACGATGAATTCACTGCCCACCGACGGACCCAGCACGATCTGGCGACCTTCAAAAATAGGCGTTTCCTCCTCGGGAAGACGCACATACACAAGGGCGCGATCACCGGTCTGCAACACGGCGCTTCGTGGAATTAGCAAGGGATTTAGAACCGGACTCTCTTCACCGACAAAGCCGAGTGATTCCGCCGGGACAAGGTCCATACCACAAATGTCGCATTGGCCCGGGCCGTCTTTCACGATTTCCGGGTGCATCGGGCTGATCCATTTTCCAATCAATTCGGGATCAATCACGCGACCGTCCGCAGTCATCCGTGAGGCGATGCGAACTTTGGCAAAGACGCCTGGCTTAAGGAGGCCGTCCGGATTCTCGACATTGGCACGGACTGAAACAATGCGACGCATTGGGTCGAGCTCGGGATCGATAAAGGCGACACGCCCGTGGAAAACCTCGCCCGGGATCGAATCGACCGTGAACTCCAGATCCTGACCATAGCGAATCCATGGCAAGTCGCTTTCGTAGGCCTCGACCTGTAGCCAAACGCTGCTGAGATCTGCAACACGCAAGATCGCATCTCCGGTTTTTACATAGGCCCCTTCATTGACGAGCTTATCAACCACAACACCATCCTGTGGTGAGTCGATCTGAAGCGTTGGGCTGGGCTCGCTCTTGTTTTCGATGCGAAAAATCTGTTCGTCGCTGAGCTGAAGCAGTCGGAGGCGCTCACGGGCGGAATCCAACAGCCGCTTGCGAGTATCCTTAATGGCAGCTGAGGAGGAAGCATCGAGACGCTCGAAGCCAGCTTTGGCGGAGATCAATTCCTTTTGCGCCACAAACAAATCGGGCGAATAGATCTCGGCAAGGTGGTCGCCCTTTCTCACGCGTGCCCCGGTGAAATCGACGTAAAGCCGATCCAGCCGCCCCCCCATTCGTGCAGTAGCTGCGGTGATTCGACGCTCATCGTAGTCGATCTTTCCAAAGAGCTTGATGTCAGCCTGAGCGGGTGCCCGGCGAACGGGAGTGACTCGTAGATCGAGCAGCGCGGCCGCTTCGGCCGACACATTGACTTCACGAAGCCCACCTCCTCCATCGTCCTGGAGAAGGATGAGATCCATGTTGCAGATCGGACAGAGGCCGAAATTCGGCTGTCGGATCTGGGGGTGCATCGAGCAGGTCCAAACCTCGTCGCTGGCACCGGCATGGTCCTGCCCGTCATTTTTTTCAGACCCTGGTAGACCGAACCACCAGCCTGCGAGAAAGAGAGCAAGCGGCAGGATAAAGACCAATAGCTTGCGCGGATGATTAAGGAAGGCGGGAAGTTTCATCGGTTGAAATGGTTGTTGTTAGGTAAGGAGCACTTGCGTTGTTTCCTCATCGGATTCCCGCAGCGGCGCGGAGGGTAGCGGTGGCTTTTCCGATTTGAGCGCGGTTGCTGGCGAGTTGGAGGCGGTAGGCAAGTAGGCCTCGCCACGTATCGATCAGATCGGTGTAGGAACTTTCCTCAGCGCTGTAGCCAGTGAGCGTGACATCGAAAGCCTGCTTCGCATCCGGGATCAGACGGGTCTCGAATAGGTTTGCGACATCACGTGAAGTCTTCGCGCGATACCATGCATCTTCGACGCGGTAGCGAAGGTCGGAGCGGGTGGCGGCGATCATCGATTCGGTCTCGGCAATCCCTTCACGGGCTTCGCGAATCATGGCTTTCCGTGGCTCTTGCCAAAGAGGAATGCTGACACCAAGTGTCGCGTAAACCTGGTCGCGACCATTGGCCACTCCCGACAGTCCCGAGTCGGAAACCGCCGCTCCCGCAATGCCTGCGGTGAAGTCCGGATACTTTTCCAACTCAGCACGTTTGAGTCGATGCCGGAAGGCGTTGGCGCGTTGCTCTGCAGCCGCGACTTCGGGATGACTCGATTGAGCTTGGGCTAGCAGACCATTGAGCGAACCCGGCGAGGGAACCCGGGAACTCGCCGCGCTAGGCAAGGATGAGCCGGCGGGACGATTGAGAAGTGAATTGAGTCTCGCCCGGGCTGTGTCACGAAGTTGATCGGCGTTGGCGAGGTCTCGGTCGACCAACGAGATTTCATTGGCGAGGCGAAGTTGGTCGGCTTGGGTCGCTTGATCGGCAGCGACGCGAGCGTCGATCACCTCGCGCAGTGCTTCGAGAACAGAACGACTTTCACGGCTGATGCTGATCGTTTGTTCTGCGAGGTAGAGATCCCACCACGCAGCGTGTACTTGCTCGGTGAGCTTTAGTTCCAGCGCTTTGACCTCTTCGGTCGCAGCAGCGGCTTCACTGTCGGAAGCGGCGGCGGCAGCTGATCGTTTTCCGGGAAATGGGATCTTCTGCTTCACTCCGCCCGCGGCATCGACCCGACCGGCAGCGGTCTCGGCCATTGAACCTGCAGCGATTTCAATCATCGGGTCAGGCAGCGCACGGTCCTGGGGTGCCTTCTGGGAAAGTCTGGCCGCACGGTGTCGGGCAGCCATCAAGGAAGGATGGTACTGAATGGCAAGCCTCGCCAATTCCTCGGGACCTGAAGCACCCGAAACCGAATAGTTCACAGCAGCCGATGGTGGTGGCGACTCAAGCGAGACTTCCTTTCCACCAGCACCGCTTCCTCCCGTGCTACATGATGCCATGAGCCCAATCAGACCCAGAAGAGTGAGGTACCGTGTTAACTGATGCATGTTTGAAAACATTCGCCCGAGTGGGGCTCCGAAGTCAGAACACCCTTGAGGATTGAAACCCTTGAAAAATTTGTCGTTGCTAGACTTCATGTGAATGGAAGGAGAGTCCCCGGATAGCCAGCGCGGCAATCCGGTGCGGATGGATTATTCTCCGAGCTTGCTCAGGTACTTCGCTGGGTCCTTCTCGAATTTTGGAATGCAGGAGTCGCAGCAGAACTTAATGTCCTGTCCCTCGTGGGTAATCACCACAGGATCTCCCATCGACCCGAGTTCCTCGCCGGAGACGAGGCAGGAATCCAGCGGGTAGGGTTTCGAGGTTGCCTGCCCTGATGAGGAAGCGTTGCTGGCCGATTCCGGTTTGGAGCAGGAACTAAAAAGGATGACTAGGGAGCTAAAGATAAAAATTGGTTTCATAATACTTTTGTTGGATTGGTCCAAATAACTACGTTGTTAAAAACGCAGAGTGGCTGGCGTGATCCATGAAAAGGATCCGCGTGCCTGGGAGCGACGAATGAGCGCGCAAGGTCCCGACAATCTCAATGGATGCGAGACAGGCTAAAGAACTGAACCTTTAGATCAGCCAGCGAGAGTAACTTACTAACAACCACTTGGGCGGATCACAGTCTGTGCGCGGTGCCCCATAAATCACCGATTTCACGGCAAGCTTGAGGTTCGCATAGGTAAGATCCTGAACCACTGGCTCAAGCAAGAGCGCCATGTCGCTGGGAATTTCTAGGGTCTTAGCTTCGGACTTTGGCTCCTTAGACTTACAGGCACAGGAATGCGGCGTCTTCTCTTCACTCCCCTTCCCTTCTTGGTCGGCTTCAACCGCACAGCACGAGCCGCGCCCGGCCGAGGCGGAGGTCTCGGAGGAACAGCAACACAACGGACTGGCGATCAAAAGCGCCAGCAACGTCGAAATGATGAAACGGAATGGATTCAAGGAATCTTGAGCGCACGGCCCGGTGCAGTAGTAGTAAATCTCTTGTCGGATCGTCAAGGCTAGGAAACCTAAGCCCTTAGCCAGTGGCGCTCGTTGATCGGGCTAACGACAATGATCCGCCCGGTCGGAGCATGCCCCGAACCGGACGGACCTCCCCTGAAGACTCTTCCTTATTCTTCCTTGATCGGAACGATGAACATGCATTCCTTGCCTTCTTCGTTCACGTAAATGATCTCACGCTTGGTTCTGGGAGCAGTTCCCTTCCCAGGAGGTCCAACCCTCTTGACCTTCACCTTCTTCTTGCAGGATGGGCAGTGAATCGGCCCTCCATCGTGACAGAGAGCCTCGACTTCCTTGTCATCGGCGACTTCCTTGACGGTTACTGACTGACACTCCATGCAAACTTGCATGTAGCGGTTTCCCTTCTTCATCTTCTGGATCTCTTCTTGAGAACTTGCGGATTTAAGGGGACTCTTTGGGAACGGCAGCGCATTATTGGCGCGCTGGGCCGATGCAGTGGTGGCGAGCCCTACTGCAAGCAGCAGGCCGGTGAATGCTTTTAACATAGTTTTCATCTGTTTTTCAGTTTCTAGATTTCCGCAGCGACCCGGGTCTAACCATTCCATTCGGTCAGAACTTCAAGCGGCTACAATAGGAGACACACCGACGGCCGCCTTCCCCCTCAGAAAAAATGGGATTTCTTCAAAGTCTTCTGAGGTAGCGCCACTCCCTCTCAAAAGTTCAAGGGGGGAGCCCCTTCAGGGTGTTCAACTCTCCTGTACTCTTGGAGCCCCAATTCATGACCCTATCCGCAATGCCGCACCGTGCTGACTGCAAGGCACTTCCGAAACTCTTCCTTCTTGGACTCTATGCTCTGGTCCTGCTAGTGCCACCGCTTCTTGGAATTCTCGGAGCGGCAGCCGGTCATGCTGATGACACACTCGGTCGAATTGGGAAAAACCTTGGTTTGATCGCTTTCGCGATGGTGGCGATGCAGTTCGTGCTCTCCGCGCGCATCCGATGGATCGAACGCCCATTTGGCCTCGATGCAGTACTTCGCTTTCATCGCCGGATGGGCATGTGGGCAGGACTCTTCCTGATCATTCATCCGCTCCTTCTCGCGCTTGGTGAGTCCGGCCCCGAACTCCTCTATAAGATCGAGGTTCCCTGGTTCATCTGGTTCGGTCGAATCGCACTTCTTCTGGTGGCCACGCAGGTCGCTGTCACGATCTTCCGTCGCTCCATCGATTTGAAATACGAATCATGGCGGCAGCTCCACCTCGTGATCGCAGCTGTCGTTCTGGTCCTTGCTTTCACCCACAGCTGGAGCGGCGGGGGCTCTCTCGGTTCTCCGGCCATGAAGGCCTACTGGATCGCATTGGCGACCACGGCCGTGGGTGCCCAGATCTGGCACCGAGGGCTTCGTCCACGAAACTTGAAGAGACACCTCTATCGGGTTCGCTCCACAAAAGGGGAATCGCACGAAGTAGCAACCATCGTCCTGGAACCGGACGAGGGAGGTCCGGTGGCCGAGTTTTTGCCGGGTCAGTTTCACTTTCTCCGTGCGGTCGACGCGATCGTTGACATCCCCCATGAAGAACATCCATTCACCATCTCTTCATGTCCAACCGAGCGGCGGCACTTTGCTTCTTCGATAAAGTGTTCGGGTGACTTCACTGCGAAGATTCCGAAGATTCAGGAAGGAGACCGCTTCGCCATCGACGGCCCGTTCGGGCGTTTTTCATACGTCCTTCATCCAGCAGAAACGCATCTCATTTTCATCGCCGGTGGAATAGGCATCACTCCCCTGATGAGCATGCTCCGTCACATGCGGAGCACGCATCGAGAGGACCTCAGCGTGACCCTTCTGTATGGAAACACAGCCGCCGAAGACATCGTCTTCCATCGCGAGCTTGACGAGATCGCCGAAAGCGGCGCCCCTCGACTTGAAGTCATTCACGTGCTTAGCCACCCGGACCTAGCGGGCGGCTGGAACGGGGAAACAGGCCACATCAACCGAGAGATGATCGCGGCCAGCCTTCCGAACGATCTGACTAAAACCGGCGTTTATCTCTGCGCACCACCCGGAATGATGTCCGAAATCTCCGGAATTATCCTAGACTTGGGAGTTCCCAAGACGCGCATTCATCTCGAAGCCTTTTCCTACTAAAATCATCGCAATCCCCGTCCTCATGCACCGATTCGCAACCATTGACCGATCCGCAATCTTCATCGCGATCCTCGCGATTCTTGTAGCCGTCGTTTGCGCCTTAGTGCCGCAACCTAAAGGCGACTCGGATAGCCATGGCGAAAACGTGAAAGAATCCCGTTCGCCGGCCAAAGAATCTGATGCGAGCCATGGCGAACATCACACGCATTCCCATTGATCGTTACCGACTCTAACGAGTTACAAAGTCTTTCAACATTCCATGAAACTCCATTGTTAGAGATGAAAGCCGCAATCGATTCCCAATGCCAACGATCTGAAAGTTTCCTATATAACTGAATAGATTCCATGGTGATTCGTCTCAGGGGCTGCGATCATCGAAGATCGCAGAACAGTAACCTAAGCATTATCACAATATGAAATCGAATCCGTTCACCCCTTTTCTTGCCACCTTGAGCTTCGGCCTACTCGCCGCAACTTCGGCAAATGCCCGAGACCAAGAACGTTCCTTCGCCCACGCTGTAACAGACAGCATTCGGCACGAGGTTGGTCATGTCATTCGCGGCCACCAAAGCGATCATCGCACAAACTACCAGTACCGTAATCAACACGGTCACGTGATCGATAGACACTACGGGCACCGCCCCGCTCCAATCCATCATGCTCGTCGAGGTGGATACAACCACAACAATGGACATCGCGGATATACCCGAGGCGGTGGATACAGCACCGGCGGGCATGGCGGAAACTCGCACGGCAATAGCCACAGCAGGAACGGACACTAGCAGCGAGCTTCCTCGATATTTGACTTTTCAGGGTCGAGACTCGCAGGGCGATTCGAGAGCGTAAGGCTCTTGGGTCGCCCTGTTCTCGTCTGAGGGACAAGCAAGCGCGACGGAATATTTTCAAGGGTTGGGCAGCTCGGCGGTGTTCGACACCTATCCTCCTTCGTTCCCGTCGCATGAGCCCCACCCTTAAACGCCGCCTTACCGATTTCCCGCTGGGCAAGCAGCTCCGCTTTCTAATTGGCACCGCTCTGCTTCAGACACGGCGGTTTGATGCCGACTTGATCGACGCTGCACCCTATTCCAAGGATTGGAGTCCATTCCACCGCCTGCTCCGAAACGGTCTTTACTATGAGGCCTTGAGAAAACGCGACTTCACAACCCTTGGTCGCTACTTGAAGGACTACTGGTCGGTGGACGCCGGTTTGAACTTCCACGAAGTTTTTGCCCATCGCTTCGAGAACCACTTTCTCCTCCGCGACGTCCGTTTGATGCCAGAAATCGAGCGACTTGCCTTGTCAGATCCCGCCTACCAATCCCTATGTGAAATCGGATGCGGTAATGGCATGGTCCTCGACTACTATCGTCGCCATTTGCCTGTTTTCGACCACTACATCGGTCTCGATCTGAGCCATGTGGAGATCGAGAAAAACAGGATTCGTCATGATGCTTCTCTGAAATTCCACACCGCCGACGCCGTGGAATGGATCGCCAACGAATCCACCGACGGAATCGTGTTTCTAACAAACGGAGGCGTCTTTGAATGCTTCACACCGGACGAACTCACTTCTCTGCTCGATCAAGCTCGGAAGGGCGGAGGTCCCGTCGCTTTTGCCATTACGGAAAACATCGCTACGGACCATGAAATCGAGATCGACCGGATGTCTCACGTCTATGCTGCCGAGTTCTCGTTCTCCCACAACTATCCTTACCTATTTCGAGCCTCGGGATACCGAATCCGCTTTATGCACGAGACCTTTGTTGCCGGCGAGCGCTGGATCAATCTTCTCGCCGAATATCCCGGCTCCCAACGTCCCCCATCGGCATGAAAGAGGAACCAGAACATAGCGCGACTTCCGACATTCTATCGAAGTCCAGAATCTACCGGGATTACCACGATGCCTTCAGTAAAGCAACCGGCCTGCCCCTGACTCTGGATGCACCCGGAGCGAACGCCTTCCACCTTAGGAAAGTCCCGAAGTCAGCCCCCTTCTGTGCCCTGATGGCGAAGTCGAACGTCTCCTGCGCCGCATGCTATGCACTTCAGCAACGTCTCGAAGAATCGGCCCAACTTGAACCCAGAACCTTGAAGTGCTTTGCTGGCCTGTGCGAGACAGCGGTCCCCGTACGCGTCGGTCACAAACTTGTCGCGTTCCTTCACACCGGCCACGTTCTCATCGATCGGCCGGACAAGGCGAAGTTCAGCCGAATATCAAAAGAACTCCTGAGCCTAGGCACAGACATCGACCTCAAGCAGGCCGAAGAAGCGTGGTTCGCGACTAGGGTCCTCACTCGTGATCAATATGAGTCGATGGTCCGCCTTCTAACCGTCTTTGCCCAGCATCTGGGGCTTTGCGGCAGTCAATTGGTCCTAAAGCAGAAACAGAAGGAGCCCTTATCGGTGAAGCGAGCCAGAGAGATCATCAACCTTCAATACCAGGATGAGCTTTCATTGGGAATGATCGCCGCCAAGGTCAACGTCAGCGCAGGCTATTTTAGCGACATTTTCAAGAAGGCCACCGGCATCAACTTCGTCGAATACGTGGCCCGTGTCCGTATCGAGAAAGCCAAGAATATGCTCCAAAAACCGGATGTGCGCATCAGTGAGGTAGCCTTCGAAGTTGGTTTCCAATCTCTCTCCCAGTTCAACCGCGCATTCAAGAAATACGCGGGAATGACCCCCTCCGAGTTGCGCGAAGAGAGTGCCGTTTTCTGATTCCGGAGAATTGCCGGAGACTTCTGAAAAAATGCGGAGCGTAGGGCATGGAGTCGCCTATAGCTTGAGAGAGTTGGTCCGCTCATTGGTCCCGCAATCGCGAAACCAGGGACAGCTCCAATCAAACCACTAAAACATAACACTATGAAAAAACGAATCGTTACCGCCGTCGCAGCCCTTGGCCTTATTGGGTTCAGCCTGTCCATCAGCTCGTGTGCCGACTATGATTCCGGTGGAGGCAATCATCAAATGGGCGCGCCGGGAAGAACCCACACCATGCCCGATGACGCCCACGACCGATGATCCCAAGACAAGGTAGGCAGAGAAGCATATGCGACGAACTTCCGTCGCTGGATCCTCGCTTCATTCCCACCGCTCGCGTCAGTGAAGTGGTCTGCGAAGTCGGATTCCAATCGCTCTCCCAGTTCAACCGCGCCTTCAAGCGATACGCCGGCATGACGGCCAGCGAAGTCCGGGAAAGCGGAGGATCGTCTTAGAACCGGGAAAGCGCTCATCGGTTCTGGGAAAATGCGGAGCGAATCCGGGATCTCAAAGCTAATCTGGCCATATCGGAAAATTCGCTACGGAAGGCTCCCAGCCTTCTGGATTCAACGAATACCGACAACTACGAACTAAAAACAATATGAAAAAGTACATCACAATTGCCGTTGCAGCACTCGGCTACCTCGCCTTCGGTCTCTCCGCCAGCTCGTGCTCAAATACCGGATCCGGTGGAGGCACGCACCGAATGGGAGTTCCAGGAAAGTCCCAACCGATGGCTGATGATCATATGACCGAGGGGTCGAGACCAAGCAGGCCGAGAGAGCGGGGCATTTCAGACAAGTACTAAAACACCATAAGTCCTGTATTGTGGTGGGGAGGCTGCCGCGATCAACCGCAGTCTCCTTCTTGCAAATTCTTCGCTTCTGATGTCGCTCCAAATTCATCTTCGAGATTGTCACGGGGATGGCCGCAGGCTCTCGGCACGCTCCGCGATCCTAAAAGTCGCCGATGGAAGTATCGGGCTTGGAGATTCATCCTATCTTTCTTTCAAGAGGGGTTCCTTAGAAATCGACTTGGGAAAGAAGCTTAGTGTCTTCGGACTCGGCGAAGGATTTGCATCCTTGGAGAATTCAGCCATATCTCTCATCGCTGAATCCGTTGTCGAATCTCCTCCTGGTCTTGGCGATCTGTGCAGTGGCCATCTCGCTCCAATGGATGCATGCCGTTGCGTAGTATGCGAGAGCCTCATCAAAGATGATGCGTATTGTCAAACCATCAACGATCGTCGGATCAACCTATGTTGCCCCCGCTGTGCTGAAACATTCGTCCACGCACAGCACCTCGTAAGGAAGATTGATACTGCGCAAACTGAAGAGACTCCGGGATCGATCTGAAAAACTGCGGATTCATTCACCAAGGATGATTGGCGGACCATGCGTTCGTTGGTCCAAGGTTACACGAATCCAGTCTGGAGACCCGCGTTATCTGTGAGTTCTAAAAGGATTCCAATCTACAATCATTGCACCATGAAAAAGAATGCTTCTATAATAATTTCGGTGATCCTCGCCACCTTACTTGCCAGTTGTGCAACGTCGAGTAACAGCTCCAACGCAACGGTATGCCCTGACTGCGAAACTGTACTGCTGGATAGCAAAGTATACGACGACGGGACCTATGAGCCCCTTGTTCATAAAAGCCATAGTTGTCCTGGCTGCCAAGGTGCCCTGACAACGCTTTTCAAAGAGGGAAAACTCCAGCACCGCTGCTCGATCTGTAGCAAACAGGGCTTCTCCTGCCCCATCAGTCACCCTGTCACCAAATCCTGAATTACCAAAATTATGAAACCATTACTCACTTTAACCGGGCTTGTCGCGTTTGCTTCGACGTTGGCATTGACAGCCGCTCCACAAGTCGATCCCGCCGAACACGCTGCCCATGTCGCGGCGGACCCAACCGCCCATCAATCTACTACGGATACCCAGGCGGGCGATCCAGAGTTGACGCATGATCTCGCCGCCATGCGGGAGAAAGTCGCACAACTGGAGGCGGCGCTTCCAAAGAAGAACGCCCCGTCTGCGAACTCCAACGAAATGGCCATGCCTGCACCGGCCCAGGACGCCAAAATGAGTGGAATGACGGACTCCAGCCCAACCATGGGAAAAATGGACAAAATGGGTATGATGAAAATGGGCGGAGGATCCATGGGCACGGCTTCCGCTACCCCCTCCGGCGGCGAAATGAACATGGGCGGAGCCGGTCAGGGCATGGGCATGATGGGAGACATGGGAATGATGAAAATGGAGGGAGGATCCATGGGTGGCATGTCCGGCATGGGCATGATGCAAATGGATAAGATGAAGAAGGCTGGAATGATGGGCATGGGACCGATGTCGGGAAGTATGCAGAACGGTCTTCCCGGCTCAGCACTGCCCGGCTTCCCGGGTGCGTCCCACCTTTATCACCTTGGGTCCACTGACTTCTTCCTAGATCACGGGTCGCATATCTTGCTCACCACCGAGCAGACCGCCGCGCTTAATCGGATCAAGGAGCAATCTGCCTTAGCGGGAAGTGCCTCGGATCGCTCTATTGAAAGTGCCGAAGAGGAACTCTGGGTTCTGACGTCCGTTGACCAACCGGACATCGCCGCCATCGAAGCCAAGGCGGAGGAGATCGCGAAAAGCATGGCGGAAAAACGGGTCGCATTCATCCGTTCGGTCGGCGAGGCCGCAAAGCTTCTCACCGACGAACAGCGTCAGAGCCTCACAGGATTCGCCCCACCCACCCCGGCGATGGAAGGAATGTAATCTCATCATCACACCTATATCCCTATGAAAAAGAACAACACAAAGAAGGTCGAATTCTCCTGCATAGCCCTTAAAGCCAAATCAGTTTTCTTGGCCGGTACTTTCAACGATTGGAATCCCGAGTCCATTCCGTTGAAGTTTGCCACCAACGGGAAGTGGAGCACCAGACTCGACCTCGCACCAGGACGCTACGAATTCAAATTCATTGTCGATGGTCAGTGGTGTTGCGAACCCGGATGCGAGCACGAATACAAGGGCTGCAAAAAATGCTGCGCCAACGAGATGGGAACGATGAACCGATTCATTGAAGTCAGCTGATGATTCTCTGTGCAGCCAGATCAAACGAACCGACCAGAAAGCTGATTATCCCAAAATTGGCTTTGGGGGTTCTGGCTGTACTAACCACCAGCACGACTGTTGCCCAAAACCCTTTTCAAGATTACGAGGGCCATCAATGTAGAGATGCCCCTTCAAAGGCAACGTTCATGGGTATCCGAAAGTCACTCGGCAAAGCCGAGATTAGCTTACCTATTCACAAAACGGAAACCAAGATCTACAGCCTCTATCATATTGGATCGAAGAATTTCTTCTTGGACCACCAAGCCAAACTCACGCTTAGTGCAGAACAGATATACGCACTCTTTCTTATTAGGGCGCGGTCATCGTCATCACAGTCTTCCGCAGACCTGAATATCGAATATGAAGAACACCAGCTTTGGCTTCTTACTTCAGAGAACCAACCCAACGATAGATTTATTGCCGAGAAAGTAAGGGAGATAGAAAAACTTCGGAGCGCAAGAAGGCTGGCATTTATCCACGCAGTTGCAGAGGCGGTAGAGGTTTTGACCGACCAACAGCAGCAACTACTTACAGAAAAACAGGCGACAACCAAATTGCCGAATCCGACCGGCCCATGACTAATTGAAATCGATGAAAAATCCTAAATCCAGCGAATTGAGGATCATCTCGGAGCTTCCTCTGAGTCGTCACGAAGACAGGTTCTTCAGCGACAAATTTTGGTGTTGGACGCCGGGAAGTAATATGAACCACGCCTGCCCAGACCGCTTTAGGAACAAGCATGGCACTACGAACCAGACAGCAGGAGTTTCACCATGATGCCTCCCCACTTTTAAAATTTCTATGCCCGATATTTTTCAATCTGCCCTAAGCCGCTTAGAAGAAGCTTCCAAGCACTGCCAAATCGACCCCGAAACACTCCAGCGCCTCCGCCATCCAATGGCCATTTTTCAGGTGTCAGTACCTGTGCGGATGGATGACGGTTCGTTAAAGATTTTCAAGGGCTATCGAGTCCGCCATAATGATGTTCTTGGCCCGACCAAAGGAGGACTCCGCTACCATCCCCAAGTAGACCTCGGTGAAGTCAAATCGCTAGCATTCTGGATGACCTGCAAATGTGCCGCTGTCGGGATACCATTCGGAGGTGCAAAAGGGGGCATCACCGTTGATCCAAAGAACCTGTCCAAATTGGAGTTGGAACGCCTCAGTCGTGGTTTCATCCAGCAACTTGCCGGATTTATCGGACCGGACACCGACATTCCTGCACCCGATGTCTACACCAACCCGACCATCATGGGTTGGATGGTGGATGAATATTCGAAAATTCACCACCAGAAGCTACCTGCCGTGATCACCGGGAAGCCTGTGCCACTAGGCGGAAGCCTCGGGCGGGAGGAAGCAACCGGCCGAGGTGCCTATCACTGTATCAAGCAACTCGAAAAGATTAGAGACTGGAGCCCATCGGAAATCCGCGTCGCCATTCAGGGATTCGGCAACGCTGGCCAACACGTCGCCAGCCTGCTCCATCGGGACGGCTACCGTATTGTGGCAATCAGTGATTCTCATGGTGCCGCCTATCGGGAATCAGGGCTCGAGATTCCGAGAATTATCGAAGAAAAGAACCGAACACGATCACTTTCGGGCGTCTACTGCGAGTGCTCGGTTTCCACCTGTAGTCCCTGCGAGAATGAGGGTACGCGACGAATCACCAACTCAGAGCTGTTGGAGCTGGATGTCGATGTCCTGATACCAGCCGCCTTGGAGAACCAGCTTACGGTCGAGAACGCGGACCGAATCAAGGCCCCAGTCATCGTCGAAGTCGCCAATGGCCCCACCCAACCCGAAGCAGACCAGATTCTGAATTCTAAAGGAACCTTGATCGTCCCCGACATCCTCGCCAACGCCGGTGGAGTGACAGTCAGTTACTTCGAATGGCTCCAAAATCGCTCAGGCGACCGCTGGTCACTCGATGAAGTTCGTGATCGTCTTTTCATAAGCATGTCGGCCGCCTTCAAAGCGATCTACTCCCGAATGAATGGCGGCGAAATGACTTTCCGCACCGCAGCCTACGTACACGCACTTGAGCGTATCGATGCGGCCGTCGACTCCCAAGGGACCTACAGCTACTTCAGCCATTAATGAAGCGTCGGACCATAAGTAATCTCCTCACCTTCCACACCATTTTGAAACATCTGATCATTCTTGCTACCCTATTAGTCACTGCGCATCCAACCGTTGCGCAGACTCCAGAAGAGCATGCAAGCCACCACCCCGGTGAGGCTACAAGCCCGAATGGGGGTGATTCTCAAGAAGGCTCGGGTATGGGAGGCATGATGGGGGGCAAGGGCGGCCCGCCAGCCGGAGCTGGCGGCGGGATGATGGGAGGCAAAGGCGGCATGGGCGGGATGATGGAAAAGATGGGCGCACCCAAGCCGAAAGATCTCTATCCGACGCTGATGAGCCTCCCTGAACTCACGCCCGAGAAGCGCATCGAGGTCGAGGCGCAAGCGGATGAGAGAGTCGCCTCCGGCACTGCGCTCATGGGTAAAGGACTCGACGCCCTGTCGCAGGGCAACGCCACGGAAAACCATGCCGCGATGCAGGAAGCCGTTGCCACCATCCGGGAAGGACTCGCCCAGCTCGATAGCGGACTCGCCGCACGTCGCGCTTTGGCCGAAGGCAAGGCTCCGAACAATGTCGCACTCCAGTGGTTCAAGCGTGAGATGAATCTTCTCCCGCCCGGCACCACGTCGATGGAGTCCGGGCTGTTCGGCATCACGCCATTTCACCTCTTTACGATGGTGTTGCTTGTCGCATTCGCGCTCGCGATGCTTGCCATGTATTTCTTCAAGATGCGCCGCGCGGCAGCGCTCTTCGGTCGGATCGAGGCAGGCAAAGGACCCCCGCCTCCCGGCTCTGCCCCGGAACTCGCCGGAGGAAAGCCAGCAAAGTAAAAAGCACCGGAGGAAGACAAACCTTTTGCGGCCACCAACTGATCGAGGCCACACCGATATGAGCAAATCAATTTCCGAGAAAGCCACGTCGTCTGAGGAAGACGAAAAAGACCCACGGCCTGCCGATTCCAATCCGAAGACAACGCCACCTTTGACCAAGAATTGGCGCGGGCAGCTTCGCGTGGAAAGCGTGATCATCGAAACACCGAACGTGAAAACGATTCGGCTCGTGCCTGCCTCCGGCGAGCGCTACCTGCCTTTTACCTACGTGCCCGGCCAGTTCCTCAACGTCGCGTTCTGGATCGGCGGCGGGAGGATGAATCGCTCCTACTCCATCTCCTCCTCACCGCACGAGCGCGAATACCTCGATCTAACCGTGCGGCGCGAGCCACGGGGTGCGGTCTCCCGTCACATCGTTGATTTGCTCAGAAAAGACGACCTGATCGAGGCCGGCGGCCCGGTCGGGATGTTCACGTTTACCGGAGAAGAAGCGGACAGCATCGTCCTCATCTCCGGCGGGGTCGGCATCACGCCCATGATGAGCATCAGCCGCTATCTCACCGAGCAGTCCTGGCCCGGAGACATCTACTTCATCTATGCCTGCCGCACCCCGGAAGACTATATTTTTTCAAAAGAGATCGCGGAACTCGAAAAGCGTAACCCAAAGCTACATGTAGCGATCGCGATGTCCCGTGCCGAAGAAGGTGAGTGGAAAGGGCATCGGGGTCGCATTACCAAAGAATGGCTCGCAGAGACCGTTCCCGATCTTACATCGCGTCGAATCCACATCTGCGGCCCGATCCCGATGATGGATGGAACAAAAGCTCTCCTCGACGAGCTGGACGTTCCTTCGGAGCAGGTGAAAACCGAAGCCTTCGGCACGCCAAAACCCAGCCCGGCTGCCGCTGGAACCACCGCCAAACCCTCCACCGAAGCCAGCGGCCCGCTGGTGACATTTTCCAAGAATAACAAGTCGGCGAAAAGTCATCCTGGTCAAACCGTGTTGGAAATTGCTGAGGACCTCGGCGTCGAAATCCAATTCTCCTGCCGCGTCGGCACCTGCGGAATCTGCAAGGTAAAGATGACCGCCGGCGAGGTGGACCAGGAGGTGCAGGACGCGCTCGACGATGACGATAAGGCCGATGGAATCATCCTCGCCTGTCAGGCAAAACCCACGACCGAGGTCACCGTAGAGGCATAAATTATGAAAGAACGTGAACGTCTCATTCTCAGCAGTGTTCTCGCCCTTCTGCTGTTAACTTGGCTCGGCTTTCTTTTCCACAGCTCGCCGGACTTTGCGGGTAGTGGCCTGGGTTCGGCATTCGGGATCGCCGGTGCCGTGCTCATGCTCATCCCGCTTGCCTATCCCTTCGTGAAGCGCATTGCCTTTATCCGTGATCGGGTCACAAAACGCGTTTCACTGCAGACCATGATGACCTGGCATGTCTATGCGGGCATCTTTGGCCCCCTGCTCGCGATCATCCACACCGGCCACAAGTTCGAGAGTTGGCTCGGGATCACGCTGACCGCAGTAATGCTGCTCTGCGTCGTCAGCGGCTTCGCCCTTCGCTATCTCACCACCTACGTCGCGCATGATATGAAGGACAAGCTTCTCCTGCTCCAGACCGCCCGCGGCGATCTCGACAGCGCGTGGGGAGTGCTCGAAAACTCCCCAGCGGAAGCGAAAGCCCTTCCAAAGTCGCGCCTCCTCGCGGCAGGTTTGGGTTCGCTGGGCATCGATCTCTCACCGGGCGGTCCGGCGGGCGAAGTCACGCGCCTCGCCGATTCCGTGGCGGACTTGGAATTCGCGATTCGCACCGATGAACTCTTCAAACGCTGGTTCTCCTATTCGCTGAAGCTGCATATCGTTCTCTCTATCCTCCTTTACGTGCTGCTCGGCCTTCACATCTGGGCGGGATTTCATTTCGGACTTAGGTGGTTATCATGAAACTTAAAAAAGCATTCCTCTTCGCCATCGCCGTCCTCGCAACCATCGCCGCCGCCGTCTATTTCACCACCGATCATGGCGAAGGCGGCAGGCAGGGCCTGGGAAGCACCGCCGCATGGCAGCGCATGGCCAATCCCGGCACACTCTCCACGGCCCACGCCTTTCTCGACCACAACTGCAGCGCCTGCCACACTCCAGGGAAAGGTGCCGAGGCCACCAACTGCATTGTCTGCCACGCCAATGACGACAGCATCCTCCAGCGGCAACCCACTGCCTTTCACGCTGACATCGGAAACTGCCGGGACTGTCATAGTGAACATCGCGGGCGTCATGCCGAGATGACCAACATGGACCACGACGTTCTTGCTGTCATTGGGCGGAAAAATCTCGAAGAGTCCGCAAGCGACGGCAGCGAATCCGCCGCCCTACTGGCCTGGCTCAAGCATGCAGGAGCCGGCAAAAGCACCGCCGGCACCGCAGCACCGGCATCTGATTTCGTCCATCCGATGCTGACCGCCAACGAACGCACCCTCAACTGCGCGAGCTGCCATCAAAACGACGATCAGCATTTCGGTCTCTTCGGCAGCGACTGCTCATCCTGCCACGAAGCCACCCGTTGGAACCTCCCCGAGTTCCGCCACCCTTCATCGAACTCAAAAGACTGCTCCCAATGCCATCAGGCACCCCCGAGCCACTACATGATGCATTTCAAAATGATCTCCGCGACTGTCGCCGGAAAACCCCACGCCAAGGTCAGCGAGTGCTACACTTGCCACCAAACCACCTCATGGCCGGACATCAAGGGGGTTGGTTGGTACAAGCATCATTGATTCCCCATACTTCATGGAACACTTCCGCCACATCATGGACATCATCGGCACCGGCGTGGATGCCGTCGGCGTGCTGATCATCGTGATCGGTGCGATTGTCGCCCTAGTTCGCCTGCTGCTGCGCCGCAGCGGCTCGGGCTACAAGCAGTTCCGCGAAGACTTCGGCCGAGCCATCCTTCTCGCACTGGAGTTCCTTGTCGCCGGCGACATCATCCGCACCGTCGTCGTTGCCCCGACCATGGAAAACGTCGCGGTGCTCGGTCTCCTTGTCCTGATCCGGACCTTTCTCAGCTTCTCCATGCAACTCGAAATTGACGGTCGCTGGCCGTGGCAAAAAGCAAGCGTCCAACGCGATCCGAACTAATAGGTCATCCAAGGGTTTCAAGGCACTTCGGTGTGTCACACTAAAGCGAATCCCATGACTCCTATACATGTTTCAAACTCAGAACCTCGACGAGTCCACTGCGAAGTCTGCGATCGTCGCATCCACTCTATAAGCGAATGTAGTTGGCTTATGTTCGGCGACCAGTACCACGTCGCTTGCAGTCAAAAATGCATACAGTTGCTTCGCTCAAGACTCAAAACCAAGGACAAGACATCTGGTCCAACATCGCTTGCACCACTAGATCGGCAAGTCAGCCATTTCAAGCACTGAAGCGACTTACCTTAATCGTGGACCATTCCCGGTTGCCATCAGCGGGATAGAACTTACCCTCCCCTATCAATGACAGATCCTTTCATCTCCGACTCAAATTGTGGCGAAACCTGTGTTGTCTGCGGGAAATCCGTTGCTGGCGGACGGGGCTACTCTCACCTCGAACACGAAGGCAAGTCCTTTGCTTTGTGTTGCCCGCTTTGCCTCGAAACCTTCCAGAAGAAGCCTGGCTACTACGCCGTTATGAAGTCGGCCAACGAAACGCTTCATCACCCCAATCCGCCAAATTAGGAGAATCTTAATCGGATGACATTGCGCCTCCGGTGCTCAGTAGCTGAAGGAAGCGGCTCCTAACTTAGGATCTCTGCTTCGCGGCGATCTGCTGGTAGATCCTCTTGTATTCAGCGATCATCCTATCGGAGCGGAACCTATCACCGCTCTCCATCATGACTCGGGCCGTCTCACCGGACCGCCATGTAGCATCGCAACGGAAGTAGTCCATCGATCGCTCAAGCGCCCAGCGGAGCCCTCCGCTGTCGAAGGTTTCGAAAACAAAACCATTTCCCTCACCTCCACCCGGAACCAGGTGCGATACGGAATCCCGGAGTCCACCGGTACAGTGAACCACCGGTAGCGACCCGTAGAGCATCGCGACCATCTGCGCCAGGCCGCAGGGCTCGAAGAGCGACGGCATCAGCGTGAAGTCCGAAGCGGCATAACCGAGCCTTGAGAGATTCTCGTCGAAGTCACGAACAGCAACCCGGTCATGTAGCCCGAGCATATTCACGATCTCATGGAAGTGTTTCTGAAACGGTCCATCTGCGACCACTGCGATCTGCAATCCGTTATCCGCATGAGCGACGACCATTTCATGGAGTATCTCAGTTAGAAGCTGGCAACCCTTCTGCACCGGATCCAAACGAGATGGCCAGAAATAGAGAGGAGCGTCGGGATTCACCGAAAGGCCGACCCGTTCCTGAAAGGCGATCTTGTTCGCTCTCTTTCCTTCCATCGCCGTCGTCGGATCATAAGCTTTCACCAAAGCAGGATCAGAAGCTGGATTATAGGACGGATGCGGTGCATTCAGGATACCACGAGCCGAACCACTCTCGCGCATGCTTGCCAGACGTTCCCTAACTGCAACGGGCAGCTCCCCCTGAGAACCGTGAATCATTTCATCAAGGAAGGTCGGGCTAACGGTATTCACGTAGTCCGATGCCAGGATTCCGCTGGCTAGCAGGTCCACTCGATTATGGTCGCGCGATTCTTCGTAATTTTCAGGGTAGCGCTCGTAGTAGAGTGATTGCCAGAACTCGGCCGCATCAATGCCGAGGTGTTCCATGTGCGCCAGGCGAATCCTCTCCGTGTGGATGTTGTGCAGAGTGAATACACTCGGGATTCCCATCCGCCGGGCAGCCGCCGGGACAAGTCCTGTCATCCAGTCGTGGCAATGGACGATGTCCGGTTCGACCTGGGGCAGAATGTGATTGATGACCTCGCGCTGAAAAGCCAATGAGGCATCCGGGTTTTCCTGCTGCTGATAGCTATATACCCGGTCTCGATAGTAGAAGCTCCGGTCCTCGGCCAAGTGGACTCTGGCATCCCCAAGCTTCCGTTTGTAATTCCTCAAATCGTCACACTCGAACGAGCAAAGCTCGACACCGAACATTCGGCGGTAGTGGGGAAGCGCCACATGCACATCAACGTTCTTCAGATCGAGCCCTTCGACGAGCGACGCGGCCACGTCGGCCAGTCCCCCGCCCTTTGCCACAATCCTGGGAGACGGTTTTGCCAGACAGTCCGGCAGGGCCGTGATCTCCGGCGTGACGATCAGCACGCGCAACCTTCGTTGTCGGTCGCCCTCTCGATCATGCGGTCTCTCTCCGACCCTACTGTCGTCGGCGACATCGACAGACGATCCCGTCATCCCTTCTTCAAGGGCTGGCTTTTTGCTCGATAACGACATGGCGCACCGGCTCACTTGTTTTCGCTCTCCTCATACTCCTCGATCCATGCCTTTCGGGCTTCCAGGTTTTCCTTGAGCGCCTGCAACTTGGATTGCTCCCGGTTCAGCTGAGAATGCTTGAGCACAATCAAACGAAGGTCCCGCTGCATATCATCCACCAGATCTCCAAGGGCCTCTTCCATATCCCTTGCCACATCGCGGCTGACCTCGACCGTATTGGGATCTTCAACAATAAGCAAGCCGTCCACTTGCTCACGCCGGGTCTTCAGCATGCCTAGATGCGAGTCCAATTCCTGCTGGACGACTTCGCGCTCGGCTTCGGACAGCCTTCCTCTCTTGAGATTGTCACGCAATGCACCGACCCTTCCCTCGCAGTGCTCGATGGATTCCTTCAACGCTCCGACCACGGCGTCACGCTGTTTCCTATCCATACTCCGGTCGCGCCGGTTCTGCTTCCACTCGTCAGTGATCTCAACGGTATCCTCATACCATCCATATCCGGAGTCATAGTAGCCACCACCGCCAACCGTTTCAAATTTCTGGACGTTCTCATCTTGAGTGAACGATTTTGACAATTTGAGCATTTGAGCGATGTGCTTCTCGACATGGGAATCTAGATGCTCGACTTCAGCGTCCACCATCTCGGGTGACAAACCCGTCCTTCCCGATTGCAACTCCGCGACCAAGGCCGCCCGCTTAGTACGGAAGGTATCAATCGTATTCTGGAGCTGCTCGATCGCCGCCATCTTGAGCTTTCCCACACGGTATCCAGAGCGCTCTGAGTCCTTGATTCCGGACAGATGTTCGACCACGCTCTCCAGTTTCTCATCAAGCTGTTGATGGAGCCCGAGAATGTCGTGGGCAATCTTACTGACCTGATTTTCCCGTTCCTTTACCCGCTCCTCGACGATCGGAATTGTCGCCTTACGCGCCTCAAGGTCGATCTGGGATTCTTGTGTTTCCTCCGCGCCTAGCGAGGCCATTGCGAGGACCAAGACCAGTCCGCTATTCAGTATTGTTTTCATCTGCATTATAGTGTTTTCGGGATGATTCCCACAGCGACAAACACCAAGCACCCTCTCCCCCCTTGAGACTTCTGCATTGATCTGGGAAATTGCTCCATGGTTCCGAAAAAACGCGCACCCATAAACCCTTCGGTTTGTTCCTAAATCACGAACCCTGAGATTATCCAAGGGTTTACTCCGTTGAGAGTGTTTAAGGACTTGAGGCCTTTGTTGCCTCTACTCGGATGCGGCGCCCGTCTTTGGGAGGAGACGGGTAATGTCATCCAAATCGTATTTATTCACCAAAGTTATGTCTACCCCTCTGCTTTCGGAGCCCGCTGCCAAACCACAACGCTGACCTCCCACCACAAAGAAGAGCGTAGGAGCCGCCTACAACTGTAGATCAACGCTCTGATCCATCCTTAGACAAAAAAGTCTCACCTACAATCAACACTAACAATCCATTATGAAAAACAACAGAAAGACGCAATTCGGAATAACCAACCTCGGCCGCAAGATCACCCTCGGTTTAGCAGCCGCGTTCGCGCTGGGATTCTCCGGAACAGCTCTCGCACAGGAACATACCAATGAGATGCACGGGAAATCGCATGACAAGATGCGCATGGATCACATTCTGACCCAGGCACAGGCGGAAGCGCTCAAGCCCGGTGACTCCATGGCCATGACCTGCTCGAAGTGCAAATACGTGATCGTGCAGAAAGTGACCGATGACAACGCCCACGTCAAAATGATGACGGTCGGCGAGAAAATGAAATGCGTCGCCTGTGACGGTGACGTCGTGGTCGTCGCAACCGGCAAGGGCGAGGGCAAGCACGCCGAAGTGAAGCACGTCTGTTCCCATTGTGGAGATGACGCCATGTTCTGCACGGCGACAAAAGCCGGCAGCGGCACCATGATGGACGGGGAACACGGCGAGCATAAGAAGGGCGACGAGCACAAAGAACACGGAGAAGAAAAGTAGTCCCTGTATACCACGCTCATCTCCCGGGCGCAGAGGAAGGCCTTGCTTTCAAGGACCAATTCGGGTTCACCCGCGTCAAGCTGCTCAATACCGCATATCATGTTCCCGCCACCCACCCGGCAAAGATTCCAAGGATTCTTTAAGGGTTTCCAGCGTCGAGGGTGTCTAAGCTATTGAGGCGCTTATTGCCTCTAGTCGGATGCAGCGCCCGCCCCCGGGGGGAGGTGGGCGCTGTCATCCATATCCAAATCTATTTTTTTCAACAAAATCATGTCCACCCCCAATGCATTCGGAGAACCTGGCGTGCCGCCTCGCTGGACGTCCAGTGCGAAGGAAGGCATCGGCACCGCCTACCAGAGCAGCTCCACGCTTTGGTTCACCCTCAGCCACGGCATCGTCAACGAGATCTATTTCCCCCATGTGGACTCGCCTAACACCCGTGACCTGCAATTCCTCATCACCGACGGCGAGACGTTTTGCCACGAGGAGAAGCGCGATTTGAGCCACCAGCTCGAATACCCCGAACCTGGATCACTGCTCTATCGCATCACCAGCACGGACGCCGGAGGCCGCTACCGACTTATCAAGGAAATCATCGGAGACCCCCACGCGCCGGTACTGCTGATGAACTGCAAGCTGGAGATCATGGACGAGGCTCTCTGTGGCAAACTTCACCTCTACGCGCTTCTCGCTCCACATATAAAGGGGACAGGCAAGGACAACTCGGCGTGGTGTTGCAATCTGGCAGGACGGAAGTTCATCGAAGCCCAACGCGTGGACATCGACATGTCATTCGGATGCCTTCCCAGTTTCAAGCGCCGCTCGGTCGGCTACGTCGGAACCAGCGACGGCTGGCAGGATCTCATGGACAATTTCCAGATGGATTGGGAACTCCCGCAGGCGGAAAACGGAAACATCGCACTCATGGGCGAAGTCGATTTGACTGAGGGTGACGAGTTCACCATCGGAGTCGCTTTCGGACACACCCCCCAGAGCGCCTGCGCCCACCTCGTCCAGTCCCTCGCCATCCCATTCCCCGCACAGCGAAAGAAGTATGTGGAGCAATGGAAGCGTGCCGACACCGGTCTCGATCCACGTGACCAGACTACGGATGGCGGCTCACTGCTACGCTTGAGCCAATGCATCCTGCTAGCGCATGAGGACAAGATCTTTCAAGGCTCCTTCGTTGCTTCGTTAAGCATCCCTTGGGGCGAGACGAAAGATGACAGCGACCGTGGAGGATACCATCTGGTATGGACTCGGGATATGGTGCAGACGGTGACTTCACTGCTCGCCTGCGGACATCGGGAAACGCCCCTACGGGCTCTTGCATGGCTAGCTTGTGTCCAGTCCGAGGATGGGTGCCTTCCCCAGAACAGTTCGATCGGAGGCAAGGCCCATTGGCGGGGAGTCCAGCTCGACCAAGTGGCCGCTCCAATTCTTCTCGCATGGCGCGTCCGTCGTGCCGATGCGATGCGCGGATTCGATCCTTGGACGCTGGTATCCCGTGCAGCCTGTTATCTGATCCTCAACGGACCGGTGACTTCACAGGACCGATGGGAGGAACAATCCGGCTACTCACCCTCGACTCTCGCCTTCATCATTGGGGGACTTGTTTGCGCCGCTGATTTCGCTAAAGACCGCAATGATGACATCGCCGCACGCATTTTACTCGATCATGCCGACTGGCTTTCAAGCCATCTAGAAGAATGGACTGCGACCACCCGAGGACAACAACTTGAGGGCAAGCCGCGGCACTACATCCGCATCACCCCGGCTGATCCGGAGGATCCGATCGCATCTCCCGACGCCGATCAAGCCATGATCGAGTTGGCCAATGGCGGCGGCCATCACCCGGCGCGCGACATCGTCGGTGGGGACTTTCTCCATTTGGTAAGACTCGGGATTCGCGCCGCGGATGATCCAGTGATCGTCGATTCACTCGCCGTCATCGACCACGTCATCAAACGCGAACTACCTCAAGGTCCCGGATGGAGACGCTACAATTTCGACGGCTATGGCCAGAAGGACGACGGCAGCGCTTATGATGGGACAGGAGTAGGCCGCTGCTGGCCAATTCTCACGGGAGAGCGTGGCCACTACGAACTCGCCGCCGGGAATGACCCGCTGCCCTTTATCGAGACTCTGGAGAAATTCGCCAATGCCGGAGGCATGCTACCCGAACAAGTTTGGGATGCCGATGACCTCCCGCATGCCTCCATGCACCGGGGTGGGCCGACAGGTGCGGCGATGCCCCTTTGTTGGTCACACGCGGAATATCTGAGTCTCGTTCACAGCCGCAAGAACGGCGTCGTCTTCGACCGCATCGAACCGGCGTTCCAGCGCTATGTAAAAAACAAGATCGGAAGCCAAATCGAAGTCTGGACTCTCGCCCATCGATTGCAGCGAATTTCACCGGGCAAGACGCTGCGGATTGTTACCGACCACCCGGCGAAAATCCAATGGAGCACTAACGACTGGATCTCTGCGGACTATCTCGAAACCACAGACACCGGTTTGGGATGTTGGTTTGCTGATCTTCCGACTTCTGAGCTGTCCGAAGGTTCCAGCGTTAGCTTTGCGATCCTGCTTTCCGATCACTGGGAGGAGACCGATTTCGAGGTTGCTATCCAGCGCTCAGAATCGGCCAGCGAGAACCGATCGGACCCATCATCATGACAAAAGATCCCATTTGCGGTATGACCGTGGACCCCGACACCGCACCGAGCGTAGTTCGGGACGGTAAGGTATTTCATTTCTGTAGCGCCCAATGCAAGGCCCAGTTCGTGTCCACTAGTTCAGCCGAAAACCGAGGTGATCCATGCGCCATCGTCATCTTTGGTGCTTCCGGTGATCTTACGAAGCGGAAGCTCATCCCCTCGCTCTATAATCTCGCGGTCGACGGTTTGCTCGCGGAAAATTTCAGCATCGTTGGCGTAGCCCGGAGGCCTTGGTCCGAGGATGAGTTCAGGGGCAAAATGAGGGAAGCCATTGTGGAGTTTGGCACTCAAGAAGTGGATGATGACCTGTGGCGGGAATTCGAAGAAAGGATTCGATACTGCCGGGGTTCCTTTGACGAGGCAGAGACCTACGAGCAACTCAAGGTCATCCTCGCCGAAACCGACGAACACCATCACACCGGGGGCAATGCCCTTTTCTATCTATCGGTCCAACCAGAGTCTTTTTCCACCATCGCAGAGAAGCTGCATGAGACCGAACTAACTTCAGAGGATCACCAGACCTGGAGGCGGATCGTCATCGAGAAACCCTTTGGGCGCGATCTGACTTCCGCCCGCACCTTGAATACATCACTGACCTCCATCCTCGCCGAACGGCAGATCTTTCGGGTCGATCACTACCTCGGCAAGGAAACCACGCAAAACATTCTCGTGTTCCGACTAGGGAACAACATGATCGAACCGGTTTGGAATCGGAACTTTATCGATCACATTGAGATCACCGCAGCGGAAGCGATTGGTATCGAGGGACGCGGTGCGTTCTACGAAAACACCGGCGCAGTCCGTGACATGATGCAAAGCCACATGCTGATGCTGCTCGCGCTCATTGCCATGGAGCCGCCATCATCGTCTGCCGGAGAGGCCATCCGCAACGAGAAGGTCAAGCTGTTGGAGAGTATCCGCATTCCATCTCGGGAGGACGTTCTGAACGACACCGTGCGTGGTCAATACGGGCCGGGAAGCGTGGACGGAGTCGAAGTTCCGGGCTATCGCGACGAGCCGGGAGTATCACCTGACTCCCAGATCGAGACCTTTGCCACAACCAAGCTCTGGGTGGACAACTGGCGATGGGCGGGAGTGCCTTTCTATCTAAGGACGGGGAAGAGACTTCCCCGCCGGACAACCGAAATTGTCGTCCGCTTCAAGAGCCCGCCCCATTCATTCTTCGGAGGCTCCGATTGTTCGCCCCTCGGCCCGAATCTTCTCATCATCCACATTCAGCCCGAGGAAGGAATCACCCTTCAGATGCGTGCCAAGACGCCGGGACCGATGATTCAAACCCAGGCGGTGACTCTCGATTTCGATTACTCTCAGTTTGGAAAAGTCACCCCGACTACCGGCTACGAAAAACTTCTCTACGATTGTATGGTGGGCGACCCGACACTCTTCCATCGAACCGACATGGTGGAAGCCGCGTGGAAGGTCGCCGATCCAATCCTCCAGACATGGAAAGATAATCCGCCCGACGATTTCCCGAATTACCCATCCGGAACATGGGGACCGGATGCATCCACGCGACTTATCCAACCGGACGGAGGTCACTGGTGGACAAGCTAGCATTCATGAGCGAGAACCGTAGTGCGGGATTCACCCCCACCCCTTCCTCCCAACGACGAATTAGATATGGACGATCATCAGCAAGACAACCCGAACAGGCCATGCTGCGGTGGCAAAGGCCACGACGAAGCTGCACATAGCAGCGACGCTCACCATCATTCGGAGACCGACGTTACACCTTCGGCTCAGGCCAAATACTTCTGCCCGATGTGCCCGGGCGTCGAATCCGACAAACCTGGCGACTGCCCGAAATGTGGCATGGCTCTTGAGCGAAATCCGCTTTGGAAGTCCACGGCATCGGCGACCATCTACACATGTCCGATGCATCCAGAGATCGAGCAGGATCATCCGGGCGACTGTCCCATTTGCGGGATGGCGCTCGAACCAAAAGGTGTCCCCGCCGCAGACGATGGGGATGACGAAGAGATCCGCTCACTTTCGCGAAAATTCTGGATCTCCGCCATCCTGACTTTACCGGTTTTCGTTATCGCAATGGCTCACTGGATCCCGGGCTTCGACATCGCGGCGCTGATCCCGAAGCACATTTCGAAATGGATTGAATTCGCCCTTACCACTCCGGTCGTCATCTGGGCTGGCGGAATGTTTTTCACCAAAGCCTGGAGGTCGTTGAAGACGCGAAACCTCAACATGTTCACCTTGATTGCGACCGGCGTTGGAGCCGCATTCGTCTACAGTGCCGTGGCAGTCCTCGCCCCGGATATTTTTCCCGAATCATTCCGCGAGCATGGCGAGGTTGGCCTCTACTTCGAAGCGGCCGCCGTCATCACTGTGCTGGTCCTGCTGGGTCAGCTACTGGAAGCCAAGGCACGCAGCCGCACCGGCCAAGCCATTCAGGCCCTACTCGGGTTAGCAGCAAAGACCGCTCACCGATTGATCGATGGAAAAGAAAAGGACGTGCCGGTGGATGACTTGAAAAAGGGTGACCTACTGCGAGTCCGACCAGGTGAAAAGGTTCCCATCGACGGTGTCATCACCGAAGGGCACAGCAACCTCGATGAATCGATGATCACTGGCGAACCCCTGCCCGTTGGCAAAAGTGAGGGTGACCCAGTGATCGGAGCTACGATCAATCAAACAGGCAGCTTCGTCATGAGAACCGAGAAGGTTGGCTCGGAAACCCTCCTCTCCCAGATCGTTCACATGGTGGCCGAGGCCCAACGCAGCCGTGCTCCGATCCAGAAGCTCGCCGATTCGGTAGCTGGCTGGTTTGTGCCCATCGTCATCGCCATTGCCATCATCACCTTCATCGTCTGGGCGATCTTCGGGCCAGTCCCAGCGATGGCCTACGCCTTGGTAAATGCAGTGTCGGTCCTTATCATCGCCTGCCCGTGTGCTCTCGGCCTCGCCACGCCGATGTCGATCATGGTCGGAGTTGGCCGCGCCGCCCAGATCGGAATCCTTGTCAAGAATGCCGAAGCCATCGAGATCACCGAGAAAGTCACTCATTTGGTTACCGACAAAACCGGAACTCTAACAGCCGGCAAACCCCGCGTCACTCACCGCAAGGCCGTGGATGAAATCGAGGAAAGCCGCTTGCTGCAACTCGCCGCCGCCATCGAAACCAGTAGTGAGCACCCTCTGGCACGCGCCATCGTCGACGAAGCGCGGGAGAGCAACATCGAGTTGCTGGACGCCAAGGACTTCGCCTCAACCACAGCCGGAGGCGTCACGGGAACAGTCGATGGGAAAACCATCCGTGTCGGGAAAGCGGGTTTTCTCACCGACAACGGCATCGAGCTTCCTACTGATCTCGTTCAAGAAGCCGGCACCTGGCAGGAGCAAGCACGCACGGTCGTCTGGATTGCCATCGATGACAGTGCCGCCGGGATTCTAGGCATCGCCGACCCCATCAAGGAAAGCTCCGCCGAAGCGATTAAGGCACTGCATGCACTCGGTCTGAAGGTCATCATGTGTACCGGCGACAACCGCAAAACGGCCGAAGCCGTCGCCCACGAACTCGGAATCGACGAGGTGCATGCCGAAGTCGTTCCCCAAGACAAGATCGAGATCGTCCGCAAACTCAAGGCTAGTGGTGCCATCGTCGCGATGGCCGGAGACGGCATCAACGATGCTCCCGCATTGGCAGAAGCAAACGTCGGAATCGCCATGGGTACTGGCACCGACGTTGCCATCGAAAGCGCCGGAATCACTCTGGTCAAAGGTGACCTGATGGGCATCACCAAAGCCATCCATGTGAGTCGCGCCGTGATGGAGAACATCCGCCAAAACCTGTTCTTCGCCTTCATCTACAACGCCCTTGGAGTGCCCATTGCAGCCGGATTGCTCTACCCCGTCACCGGTCTCCTGCTCAGCCCCATGATCGCCGGTGCCGCCATGAGTATTTCGTCGCTGTCAGTTATCCTGAACGCACTCCGTCTCCGAAGAGTATCACTATAAAGATTACATCACACTGGTCTCAAAGACCTCAAGTTCAATGAGCAGCCATCGACATATCCCCATCGCGTCACGACTAACCTTCATCCTTCTGGTCAGCCTTCCAGTGGTGATCATTTTCCTGCTTCCTGGTGGTGCCTTGGTTTCAAGCGCATGGTTCTGGATTGCTCTGATGTTCTGCTTCCTACTGATCTGGACCATTATCGGAATTCCTCGTGATGAAGAGAAGGACACCGCAGAAACCCGACCGCGAATGCTTCATGAGGACCAGCAACCGGAATCGGTCAAAGCTGTCATGGATATTCACGTTGCTACGGATCACGACGGCATCCAGGCATTTCAAGGGCCGCTAAAACTACCTGCTTCTGCCGCCTTTGAATCCCTCTCCCGAACTCTTGAAGCCGGTAGCATTCCACTCATTCAGCAAGACGAGAAGCATGGTGAGGCGATCATCATTCTCCCCGCAGGAGCGCGCGAGGCGGACATTGCGAATCCTTCCCGTCCTGTGATTCATTGGCTTCTCTTCGCTCTCACAATCCTCACGACCACATGGGCGGGTGCCGCCCACCAAGGAATCAATCCCTTGAA
Source organism: Haloferula sp. (assembly GCF_049672945.1). NCBI lineage: Bacteria > Pseudomonadati > Verrucomicrobiota > Verrucomicrobiia > Verrucomicrobiales > Verrucomicrobiaceae > Haloferula > Haloferula sp. The sequence continues at coordinate 48,212 of NZ_JBATWY010000039.1, forward strand.
CGAGCCGGAACGACTCATCGCCGGGCTTCCCTATTCCCTCGGCTTGCTAGCCATTCTTGGAGTCCACGAAATGGGACACTACTTCGCGGCGCGACGACACGGGATCGATGTCACTCCACCCTTTTTCATCCCCGTGCCCTTTGCACTCGGGACCTTCGGCGCGTTTATCAAAATGCGCACTCCGTCGCAGAATCGCACCGCCCTCTTCGATGTTGCCGTTGCTGGGCCGCTGGCCGGGCTGGCAATCGCCATTCCAGCACTGCTGGTCGGCTTACGCACTTCAACCATACTTCCGCCCGACACCGATTCACTCGGTCACATGTTTGGTGGCACTTCAGCTGGGTCATCGCTCCTCTTTGCGCTGCTCGCCAAACTATCATTCGGCGATGCCCTACAATCGGGACACCTCGTTCGCCTTAGCCCGCTTGCCTTCGCCGGCTGGCTTGGTCTATTGATCACTGCGCTCAACCTCTTGCCCATTGGCCAGCTGGACGGCGGCCACATGGCGCGGGCCATGTTTGGTACGCGCACCGGCATGAACGTCAGCCGAGTTGCGATGTGGACGCTGTTCATGCTGGCCATCTTCATCTGGCCTGGGCTCATGATGTGGGCGTTCATCGTGTTCTTCATCGCCGGTCGCGGTGCCCCGCCGCTCAATGACGTGACTCCGATTCCGGATGGCCGCCGTTGGCTTGGCTACGCGACCTTTGCCATCCTCGCCGCCATCGTCATTCCTTTGCCTCACGCCTTATGGAACGCCGCCGGCTTCCATTGCCCCTATCTTTGATAGATGATTGCTGAACTCGACCTGATTGTGAAGCTATCCACGAAAAAGTCTGCTACTCAGCTCGACGCTGGAATGCTTATTCATATCATCGGCGACCTCCACTTCCGTAGAACTTCACTCCCGCCCACCCAGCAATTGAAGTTGGTCCCCTTCGTCATCGAACCGATGCCTATCGACCATCCCTATTTCCCTTCAAGCTGCGCCAAATCATGAATCCACTGCTCCTCGCCTGCGGGATCGCTCTTCTCGCGGTCACACTTATTGACGCCCTCTGGACGACCGTGATGCCGCACGGTGCAGGCCCGCTCAGCGGAAGGGTTTGTAGAGTGATGTGGGCATTGGTGAAAAGATGTCCGTCTCCCTTGCGAAGAAGACTTCTGCCTGTCGTAGGCAGCCTCAGTATGCTCGTGGTCATCTTCGGTGGTGTCCTGATGCTCTGGCTTGGATGGATGGTGCTGTTCTGCGCTGACCCATCCAGTATCGTGAATACAAAAACCGGTATGGATGCTGGCCATATTGACCGCGCGTATTTCACCGGCTTCACCCTCTTCACCCTCGGAAACGGTGACTTCGTCCCGAACGGCCCGTTCTGGCAACTCGTCACCGTAGTATCCTCATTCAGCGGCCTTTTCCTCGTCACCCTCTCCATTACCTACCTGCTACCGGTTCTTTCAGCCGCGACTCAAAAACGCCAGCTTGCGGCAATGATCCGAGATCTCGGAGCCGATCCCCAAAGCGTGGTAATCGAGGCATGGGATGGAAAGGGCTTCGACATGCTGATGAGAAAAACTTCATCCACCCTTTCCCCGATGATCCATCTGCACGCGCAACGACACTTGGAATATCCCGTCCTCCACTATTTCCAAAGTATCAAGGTCGAAGCCTCGCTTGCCATCGGAATCGCGGTTCTCGACGAGGCATTGGCCCTGATCGCCCACGCGGCGGCTCCGAACACGCGCCCCCATCCTTCAGAGATTCTGCACGCCCGCCGTTCGATCAATGGCCTACTTGACATGCTGGGTACCACCTATGTCCAGCGAGCAGGAGAAAATCCCTCACCACCTGAAGTGGCCCGACTTGCAAATGCAGGGATCCCTATGGCCGACGCAAAGGAGCTAGAAGAAGCCGTTTCCGATTCCAGCCAGCGCCGCAGACACCTCCGGGCCTTCGTCGAAGACGCAGGATGGACCTGGAGTGATCTTACCCCATTGGGTTCCTTCACCCCAACAGTTGGCCAAGTAAAACAAAACGATCCATAAATAACCGGCCTGCTCGGAATGCTCGTCTGGAGTATCCGTAGATGCTTCAAGATGAGGTGCTTTCTCATCGGCATCCCAATTTGCAAGCATTGGGGAATACCATCGGCTTTCACTACTCTTAGTAGCGAAATGGCTTCCACCACATACAAGAGATCTGCGGAAACCAACTCTGGGTTGACTAGAACACTAACTAAGCTTACCTAGAGTTCTAATTGCCGTGAACGTCGCGATCCGCATCCTGCTTCTACTCCTGCTGCTTTGCAGCCAGGGACGCAGTGTATGCTTCGATCTTTCGGGAGGTAGCTACTTCTGCGAGCCTGAGATTTTCGCTCAGGGTGAAGATCGCGAAAGCCCCTGCCACTGTCCGTGCAACGACGACGATTGCGAGGAACACGAAGTCAGACTCGATCCAGTTCTCGCCGATTCGGTTAAGATTCCGTCTCAGCCCTGCATCATCCTTCCCTTTGAATTCGCGACCCTTTTCGACACGGATGACTCCATTCTGTCAGAGAGCCAAGCGAACAGGCGGCTGTCCGCTCTGGACGCTCCCGATCCGGCTGTCCCATTGAGGAAAGCCTTGATGTCGGGCGTCGTATTGCGCCTTTGAAGCGCTGGTCCTTTTTCGGACCTGCCGCCTTGCCATCCGCACGCCCATGAGCGCTGCAGGATGCTTGTGACCCGCGATTTCTCGGCGGTCCATTTTGAATCACAGCCCTCTTGCTGTAGCCGCATCACGCCAACTCTACTGACTTCATTTCATGCACCCTCGTCATTCAATTTTTATTCTTTTCCCGATCCTGCTCATATCATGCGCCACGGACGATCCTTCCGACTCGCTCGGCAGCACGTCTACTTTCATGCAAGCGAAGTTCTCGAACAACTTCGCATCCGCCCCCGCATTGCGAGGGTCGGTCAGCCGCGATCAAGCCATCCGCCATGCGCTGACTTACAATCCAACCTTACAATCTCAGCGGGCCGAACTCCGCGCACTTGAATCTGAAATCGTTCAGGCCGGATTGCCGCCGAATCCAGAACTCGGGTTCGATGTGGAGAACTTCGCAGGAAATGGCGGCAGCCGTGGATTTGATGGAGCAGAAATTACCGCAGCTCTCTCTCAAAAGCTCGAACTTGGCGGCAAACGCTCCAAGCGTTCCCTCGTCGCTGCGCTCGAAGCCGAGGCGCAAAGAGCCGAGATCGCCAGCGAAGAACGCGAGATCAGGATTGCTGCAGATCGTGGGTTCACCACCCTGCTCGAAGCCCGTCAGGTCCGGGAACTCAGCGAGCAGAACGTAACTCGCGCCGAAGAGAACCTCGGCACTCTCGACGCCTTACTCGAAGCCGGGAAAAGCAATCGTATCGATGTCGGCAAGGCGAAGCTGGCTGTTTCCGAAGCGAAGGAACTCCTCGCCGAATCCCGTTCGGCGGAAAGCAATGCCGCCGCCGAGTTGAGCCAAACCTGGGGCGGCGGAGCAGCCGATGTCACCGCCGCCGGATCACTGACCGCGCCCGGGGGAAGTGCTCCACCGAATCCTGAGGCCGCAATCTCACGGCATCCCGCGATGCGTGCCGCAGCACTGCGCTATGCTCGTGCCCAAGCGACCTACGACCTCGAAAAGGCAAAGCGTTATTCCGACGTCGAAGTTGGCGGTGGAATCCGTGAACTGCGGGATGCCGATGAAACGGCCGCGATTGTCGGGGTCCGCGTCCCGCTCCCGATCTTTGATCGCAATCAGGGCAATATCCAGGCCGCGAAGGAGCGCCTTGGTCGTGCCAATGCCGAAGGTCGCTCCACTGAAAGTGATCTTCGTTCCCGATTTGCCAAACTGTCTGCTGACCTCCAAGCCGCCCGGAGTCGCGCCAACGAGTTCGATTCACGAACCATCAACGCCGCCCGCCAAGGCCTGGATGACACCCGCGAAGCCTACTCCGCTGGCAAGGCGTCTCTGCTCGAAGTCCTCGATGCCCGCGAAACCCTCTTCGAGGTCGAGCGTGGCCAAGCCCGCGCTCAAGCTGATCTTCTCCGCGCCCACAATTCTCTAAAAACCCTATCTAACAACTGAAACCAACAAGCCATGAAATCGATACCAAAACTAAGTCAGGTCATCGGCCTGGGCATCCTCACCGTTTTTTTCGCCGCGTGTAATGCCGAGAAAAGTGAACCCTCTAACAAGCCCGAAGCGAGCGAGGAATCCTCCGGTGGGGAAATCGAAGTCCACGTCGTGGCTGAATGCCCGACCGGCGAGGGTTGCTTCATTTGCGACGCCTCAAAACGAGACGCCGGTCGGCTCTGGTGCAAAGAGCACGACCGCTACGAGGACCGATGCTTCCTCTGCCATCCGGAGCTGAAGGATCCCAAGCGCCTCTACTGCTCAGAACATGGTGTTTTTGAAGACGAATGCTATCTTTGCCACCCCGAACTCAAGAGCAAGGAAACTGACGCCACTGCTCCGTCGGAACCCGCCGACGTGCTGATGTGCAAGGAACACGGTGTCCCCGAAAAGGAATGCGCCGTCTGCCAGCCGCAACTCGCTGCCGGACTCAAGCCGGGCGAGAGCCTTAAGATCCGCGTCGCCTCCGCCGAATCGATGGAGAGGGTCGGCGTCGAGGTTTCCAAACCCGAAACCACCAACGCGCAGCCCGCAGTCGAGGCATACGCAACAGTCGATTACAATCAGAACCAAGTCGCGAAGATCACACCTCTGGTCGAAGGCATCGTCCGCGAAATTGCTGTCGTCCCCGGTCAGACGGTCGCTGCCGGAGACATTCTCGGCACGGTCCATTCACCCGAGTTCGCCGAGATGAAAAGTCGGTTCCTCGCTGCCGCCGCCGCGAAGAAACTCGCGGGACTCCAAGCCGATCGCGAGCGCCAGCTCGCTGACAAACGTATCTCCGCAGTCGCCGATCTCGAAACCGCCGAAGCCGCTGCGGAAGTCGCCGATGTCGATCTAGCAGCCGCCCGCCAGCGCTTGCTCAATCTCGGGCTGAGCGACAACGAAATCGACCTATTAGCCTCTGATGGCCGCCCGACTTCACTACTCACGCTGAAGGCTCCATTTGCCGGAACGATCGTTGAACGAGACGTCGCCGCTGGCGAACGGATCGAGCCCGGCGATGCAATCTTCGTCCTCGCCGATCTCTCGACCATGTGGCTTGAGCTTTCGATCCCCGCACGCGACGCGGCTGGCCTCGCTCCCGGCATGGAGGTCAGCGCGATCTTCGCTGACCTACCGGACACGATCATCACCGGTGAACTCGTCTGGGTGGCCAGCGCGATTGATGAAAAGACCCGCCGCATTCAGGCACGGGCTCTGGTCACTACACCACCCACGGCCCTACGAAAAGGACTGTATGGCGAGGCACGCATCCACCTTGGTGAGGCCAGCTCTTCTCTCGCGGTACCCACTGGCGCGATCCAAACCATCGATGGCGTGCCTTTCGTTTTCGTTCGCATCGAGCCCGCTCTCTATGCCGCGACCCGCGTTGAACTCACGCCCGATACTGGTTCCGAACAAGTCACCGCGATCCGTAGCGGACTCGCCCCTGGCGATCAGATCGTCAGCCAAGGCAGCTACATCCTGCGCTCCGAATTTCTCAAATCCCTGCTCGGCGCCGGTTGCGTCGATGACTGATTGCCGCTGTCCGTCTAGTTCCGCTCCATTCCAGTTTTCTCATCCGATTCCGCATCCATGTTCACTCATCTTATCCGCTTCTGTCTCGCCAACCGTCTGCTGGTCTTCCTTTTCACCGCACTGCTGGTGGTCGCGGGGTTCTGGGCCGGTTCACGTGTGCCGGTCGATGCCTTCCCCGACACCACCCCGATCCAGGTTCAGATCAATACCGTCGCACCTTCGTTAAACGGCGAGGAGATCGAGCAGCAGATCACCCTTCCTGTGGAGCTGGAGATTTCCGGGCTTCCTGGTCTCGCCAGCGTCCGCTCAGTTTCAAAATTCGGGCTCTCGCAGGTCGTCGCCACGTTCGATGATGACACCGAGATCACCACTGCCCGGCAATACATCTCCGAACGGCTGCTCACCGTCGAATTACCCGATGGTGTTGGCACCCCGCAAATGGGTCCTATCTCGACCGGACTCGGCGAAATCTTCCACTACGTCATTCGTAGTAGCGACGATAGTCGAACGCTTGAGCAGCTGCGCACCATTCACGACTGGATCATCAAGCCGGAACTTCGCAAGGTGCGAGGCGTCGCTGAAGTTAATTCTTGGGGCGGCCTGGAAAAGCAGTATCACGTCGTCGTCGACCCCGAGCTACTGCTGATGTTCGACCTAGCACTGCAAGATGTCGTCGAGGCTCTTGAGAACAACAACCGCAATGTCGGCGGCGGTCGCGTCACCGTCAGTGGCCAGGATTTGCTCGTTCACGGAATCGGTCGCGTCACATCCATTCCGGAAATTGAGCGCATCGAGGTAGCCTCCAGCGCTGGCACACCCGTCCGCGTGTCGGACATCGCGGAGGTCCGCATCGGCAGTGAGCTGCGTCGTGGTGCCGTCACCGCCGATGGCAATGGCGAAGTCGTGCTTGGCCTGGCCTTCATGCTGATGGGCGAGAACGCCCAGGAAGTCACTCAGGCTTTGAAAGTGCGTCTTGAGGAAATCCGTCCCTCGATCCCAGACGGCGTGGAAGTGGAAGTCGTCTATGATCGCACCGAGCTGACCGATGCGGTGCTCGATACCGTGAGCCACAATCTCATCGGCGGAGCGGTTCTGGTCACGCTCACGTTGCTTATTCTTCTCGGAAACGTCCGCGCCGGTCTGCTCGTCGCCATCTGTATCCCGCTGGCCATGCTCTTTGCAGTTCTCGGGATGAACTACTTCGCCATCACCGCCAGCCTACTCAGTCTCGGGGCGATTGACTTCGGCCTGATCGTCGATGGTTCCGTCGTCATGACCGAGGCGAACTTGCGCGGCCTCGCCGAGCGCACCCGCCAAGCTGGACGCAAGCTGACCATCGCCGAACGCTTCGACTGCATTCTGGAATCCAGCCGTTCGGTCGCAAGACCCATCCTCTTCGGCATGGGAATCATCGCCGTTGTTTTCCTGCCCATCCTCACCCTCGAAGGTACCGAAGGGAAGATGTTCCGGCCCATGGCAATCACATTCATCCTCGCGTTGTTGGGTGCGTTGATCATTGCCATCGTCGCCTCACCGGTTCTCGGGCATCTGTTCCTTCCCCGCAAATTCAAAGCCACCGAAGGCTGGCTTTCGCGCAAACTAACCGGCGGCTACTCGGCGATCCTAGGCTTGGTCTTGAAACTTCGCTGGCCTGTTCTCGCCATCGTCGTCGCGTTACTCGTCGTTACCGGTATCGTGGCCACCCGGCTCGGCGGCGAGTTTATCCCACGCCTGAGTGAAGGCGCGATCACCGCCAACACCATCCGCCTGGCAGGCACCTCGATCGATACATCCACCGACTACAACACCCGCATCGAACAACTGCTGAAGGAAAACTTTCCCGATGAGATACGCCATGTCTGGAGCCGCATCGGCACCGCCGAGATCGCGACCGACCCGATGGGAACCGAGCTGACCGACATTTTTCTATCCCTGACGCCACGCGAACAATGGACCCGTGCCTCGACCCAAGACGAACTCGTGACCCAAATGCAGGAAACCGTATCTACCCTGCCGGGCGTCAATATTCTCTTCACCCAGCCCATCGAGATGCGGCTCAACGAAATGGAATCCGGCGTGCGCTCCGATGTCGGCATCCTGATCTACGGTGACAGCTTCGAAACGCTCACCCAGCTGAGCGATGAGATTCAGAGCGTTCTCGTCGATATTCCGGGGCAGGCTGACGTATCCACCGATCAGATCAGCGGCCAACCGGGACTCCGTATTGAGCTCCGCCCCGAAAAGATGGCTCGGCTAGGGGTTTCCGCCTCCGAAATTCTTCCCTACATCGAGGCGATAGGCGTGCTCCGCGTAGGCGAGATCTACGAAGGCCAGCGCCAGTTTCCCCTGGCCGTCGTCTTACCGGACAAATACCGCACCCAGATCGACGCGGTGCGGAACCTCGTCATTCCAACATCTACTGGCGCAAACATCCCCCTTTCAGATGTCGCCGATGTCGTCGAGGCTCCCGGTGCAGCCACAATCAACCGCGAATGGGGCCGCCGCCTGATCCGTGTCCAGAGCAACGTCGATGGCCGCGATGTCGTCTCCTTCGTCGAGGAAGCCAAGCGCAAGATCGCCGAGGAGATCGACCTTCCGGAAGGCTATGTCATCGAGTGGGGTGGCCAGTTCGAAAACCTCGAACGCGCCCACAACCGCCTCTCTCTGGTCGTCCCCCTGACCATGATTCTCGTCTTCGTCCTGCTCTATCTCAGCTTGCGGAACTTCAAGGATGTCGCCCTCATCTATCTCGGGATTCCCTTCGCTCTGGTGGGCGGCGTGCTGTCTCTTTGGATACGCGACATCCCGTTCAGCATCAGCGCCGCCATCGGCTTCATTGCTCTCTTCGGCATCGCCGTTCTCAACGGCCAAATTCTCATCGAGGCGATCCGCTCCAACCTTCAGGACGCCACCGACGCAGTGACCGCAGTTAAACAAGCCGCCACCGAACGCCTCCGCCCGGTGCTCGCTACCGCCATCACCGATGCGATCGGTTTTCTCCCTATGGCGATCTCCACCGGTGTCGGCTCGGAAGTCCAGAAACCGCTCGCCACCGTCGTCATCGGAGGAGTCATCACATCCACCGCCCTGACCCTCGTCGTGCTGCCAATCCTCTACCTGATGGTGAACCGAAGGAAAGCAACGGCACAATGAGGATGGCACCCTTGGAATACACCTGAATCCGACCCCATCCTATTATTACACCCGAAATCAATCTCTTCAATCCATCCACGGAGGAGTCTCCAGCACGGGCGGATTGACGACCGCAACAAACCAAGAACAAACAACAAACAATCCATGAAAACGTACCTCGCAACCATCGCTACGACAGTCGGCATATTAACCTTCGGTTTTGCCACTACCTCGTGTTCCACCGATCCTTCAAGGAGCGACACCCATCGAATGGGCAATCCAAGCAAAGGATTTCCAAGCAACACCCAGTCCTCCTCGGATAGGGTGAGGTCATACTCCAGGCAGTCATCTGGAACCAGCACCCACCGCATGGGACATCCCGCCGGCAAGTAGTCCAACTTCAGAGCGGAACGTGCCTAATCGCACGAATTGATCCGGCATCCCGCACGACCACCTCTGAAACAAGGTGGTCGTGCCAAGCTGAATTGACCGTTTTACCTCCAGAGCATTGAACCTCCTCATTCTGCTCGAGAAATCCAAATTTTTGCCGGCGCGAGGAAAGACTTTTACGGTTTTTTGAATTGATCGAGGATCGGGAATCGGTCGTTCGCTCCACCCCCTAATGCTGAAACCTGCCCGCTAAAGGAGTTGGATGTGGCCATGGGCTGTTGCCCGGACGGGAAGACCTACCGTCGCCTCAACGCCATCCATTTGCTGATGATCGGAGTCAGCTATGAGCACGTGCGGAAACGATTGAGTTCCCGGAACTTGCCCTAAGCCGGGAAAGATGTATCAAGCTCATCATGATTTTCCTTGGGAGAAGCGTCGCTGGTTTGCTGAACACGGAATCGACGTAAACGATGTTTCCTTTGGTCGCTGGGCCCACAAGGAGGACCACAAAGTTTGGCACCAAGGAGCTGGTGGTGGTGACTTCAATGATTGGTGGGATGCCGTTGAACAGCAGGAACTCAATGATGGAATTCAGCTTGCAACAGCGCAAATTTTACTTAGATTAATCGAAGTTAGAGATGCTTTCCCATCGACAAAATAGTATGTCTTTTTATCAAATAACTTCACACCATACAGGGGGACGGAAATACCCTTGGGCGGCGGGATATGGCCCTCTCGAAATGGAGCAAATGACCCCATTCCTAAGCGGAATGCCAGCATCGTTTAGAGATCGAAAGCTAGGTTTCTGGAATATTGATCCGCAACCTCCGGGTCTGGAAATTGATCCCGGCGGCACTACTTGGAGTGACTTCATTGGATGCGGCAGCTCTCCTCCATCGTTCTTTGTCAGCGAGTCCGTTCTCCGCGATTTGGAAGAGAATGGAATCGAAATACTTCGAAAAACCGAAATGCCTATCGCAAAGATTAATGCGAAGCGACTTCAAAAAGAGTCTCCGCCGAAATATTATATTCTTGAGGCAATTCCAGGTATTGCTCGTGCATGGGATCTCATGGGGATCCAATTAGATGGCGACGGCCAGCCGGTTCCCAATTTGATGCCTTCTCCTCGACCTGAAGCTATTTACCGCACGTCGAGCTGGAACGGACTTGATCTCTGCAGTTTTTCTGACGCGCCACAGACAACCTGCCTAATTTGCACTGATCGCGTTAAGGAGCTGGCCGAAACTAAGGGCTGGACCAACGTGCAATTTCTTCTTCTGAAGTCCACTACGAGTTAATAATTATGATGTTCTTTAGGATTATTTTGGTTTTGGGTGTCTCTTCAATTTCCGCTTGGGGTATAAGCCCCAAAGAGACCCTAATCCAGTTTCAAGAACTCTGTGCGGCTGGTAGAGCTGGCAAGGCCACCAAGTTAGTTGCGGAGTTTCCAAACCTACACCCACTTGTTGATAAGCTAGCTCAAGAATCCATTGAACGAATAGTTAGTGGCCTTAAGACAGGTAAATTTTCATACACCACCATCACTGAAAAAATCGACCACGATTGCGCGGTCGTCATGATCAAGGAAGAGCGTCCTGGCCGGGATTCTGAGGACTATGACCCGATCTACCTTGTTAAGCAGGATAACCAATGGAAGATCTTGCCAAAACCTTCAAATTGGAAGGTTGCCTCAGAGGTGATGAATAACCGTCAAGTCTTTGAAGGCTTGGCAAGCTGGTTCGATGAGCAAAAGGCAAGCATCATGGGTAAAGACGAATGACCGTTCAATTGCATCTCATCAACAGCTACCCAGGAGAGGTGAAGCGCCGACCCGCAAATCGCCCTCGGTGATCAGGAGTTTTACGAGGAGATCAGCGAGCACCTAAAAGTCACTCGCTAGTCGCTTGTGTTTCCGGCCTCAGTCTGATTCGGATTCTGCGATGCCCTAAACAAGAGCGCTTTCACCATCAGGATTTGGGCAAACGTAAATCCTACAGTGACTATCGCGAAAGGAATCCAGATCAGTTTGATCTTCCACCTCTCCAAGTCTGTCATCTCCCGTGTGTCGCCGAGCGACATTAATTTGTCGTGGATGAGTTCCGGTTCGAGGAAAGCCGTGACTCGCCAAATCCCAAATGCCAGAGGAAATTCGACTGCAATCGAAACTAAAATCAGGACAAGGAGGATGATTTTTCGCATAAGTAGATCGGATCTTGTGTATTCTGCGGCCGCATTGTTTTAGTCGAATTTTTTGGAGGAGTGCCGCCGCTTTTTGAACCAGTGCCTATGAGAGTTGAGGTTGGTGTTTGCTGTCCTTCGGAGCGGAGGCCGTAGGCCGCAACGGAGAAGGACAGCGCGACGCGAGCTCCGCAGGGGTCAGGTCACCCAAGGAGGAATGCGGTCGTTGGTGGTTGTATTTTTAACGATGCGCTTCGCCCAGCATTTTCGCCTCCAGCAGGCTGCCAAAGACTTCGATTGAGGACTCGTCGCAGAACCGGGAGCTCTTCCACCGGCCTGACCCTCGTCGTGCTGCCAATCCTCTACCTGATGGTGAACCGAAGGAAAGCAACGGCACAATGAGGATGGCACCCTTGGAATACACCAGAATCCGACTCCATCCTATTATTACACCCGAAATCAATCTCACAAATCGTATGGGAAACCCGAGTAAAGGGAGGCTCTAAAAACCGTCGCAATCACGATTCGGACCGCTTTAAACCAAGCGGAATGAACTGACAGAATAAGCGACCGTCCCGACCAGAGGGGCGGTCGTGCGGACCCAAGTCTCGCTAGAACCCATCCCGCACCCTCCCTCGCCATGGTTCTGGATACCGACATCACCGAGGGTCAAGTGGGAATTATTTGCCACCAGCACCCGCCCTCCTTAAATGAGCCGATTCTCCAACTGATGGTCAACCCGAAGCGGCCACCTCTTGCACTCACGCTCAGGACTTCCTCGCAAAACTCGAAGGATTGCTCACCCTATTCAGGATGTTGAGTTTTGTGAATATTGAGCAGGAAGAACTCCCGCGCTTCAAGTCTCGTCATGAGGAAGTTGTGACCCTTTCCCTCTACGTCTTCAGGAAGGCGGTCTGGATACTTACCATAACTAAACACAGCTTGAAGGGCATCATCGGTGATGCGCATGAATGACTTAGGTTCAAAGAACTGTGGATACTCTTCAACTTCAATGGCATCGCCTTCAACCGCACGCACAATATAATCGCGCTCATATTTGAAGCTTCCCCCTGGGGGAACGATCTTCAAGTCCGCTTCCGACGCTCGATGGTATGTCACAAAGACACCCCCATTGATCAGATCATCCTTCTGGCGGTCAGCGGCATAAACTGAGATCCCGCAAAAATCAGGATGATCGACAAACGTAATTGACTTGGTAGATTGATTTTTAATCACCGCTGTCACGATGAGCCTGTCCTCTACAAACCGATGATCAACGGCAGCAACAAGCTTGTCTCGATCTTCAAATAGAGAGTTTGCCAAAGCTCCTTGATCCTCATTTTGATTCACACTGCGATCAGGCGCCTGGTCGCAGGAACAAACCAAAAAGGTCACCAGCGTCATTCCTGTCGCAAGCTTTATCTTGCTCCATATTCCATGGCTCAGCCAGTCATACCCTGAGAGCCAAGATTCAACAGGTAGGCTCGTCAACCTCGCTTGGACAACATCCTGTTCCGCTGCATTCCGGGCATAGAATAGGATGGTGATGGAGAACACCAACAACCCTACCACGAATATTTGGGATTCACTCCGAAAACCGTAGGTACCAAGATAGTGCAAAATCATAATAGCATGGTGGTCGTGACCTGAGAGAGAACCGGAAATAGACTATGTCATTTTCGACACACAGAGAACGGCGTATCCATCAATGGTCGTCAGCGCTTCCGGCGAGCCGCTCCTTGATAGTCTTTCGATGTTCATCAATTTCATGGCTCGAAGGGACTCGCTGCACCGAAAATGGTCTCTCATGTCGGTGAAAATTCAGTTCGATTTCAATAAGCTCGTCAATTTGAGATTGGGTGAGATTGTGCCTCGTCTTCCAAGACTCTACTCGCTGGCGGATCGCCTTATCGTAACTAATGACCGAGGAACGCACGTAAATGCCCACCAAGAGGAGTAACGGAAATGCAATGGTCCCAAAGATCAGAATTTTCTCCCATACTGTTAGAGTCGCGGGCGGGGTCTTCTTCTCCGGACGACGCTTATTGACGTTCTCCGCTAAAGATTCTAACCGCCGTTGCTTCTTGCTCATTTTTCTGAAGGGCGACCAAGCAGCCGCAATGAGTTTACAATCACCAACAAGGTCGCGCCGGTATCGGCAAGGATCGCCATCCATAGCGTGGCATGGCCGGAGAAGGTGAGCACTAGGAAGATCGCTTTCACAAGCAAGGCGAATCCGATATTGAAACGGATCATGCCGAGTGTCCGCTTGCCGAGATTGATTGCCTCAGCGAGCTTGCCGAGGTCATCCTTCATCAGAGCAACGTCCGCAGTCTCGATGGCGGTATCGCTGCCGATCGCACCCATTGCGATCCCCACGCTCGCAATCGCGAGCGCCGGGGCATCGTTCACCCCGTCACCGATCATTCCGACCTGGCCGTGCCGGTCGATCATCTCGCGCAGCTTCGTCACCTTGTCCTCGGGCATCATATCGCCGAAGGCCTCGTCGAGTCCGGCTTCCTCGGCAATCGCATCAACCGTTCTCTGGTTGTCGCCACTAAGCATCACGATCCTTTTCAGTCCGGCCTCGTGAAGCGCGGCCAAGGCACGCTGTGCATCCGGCCGGAGCGCATCTCCAATCGAAATCAAACCCAGAACCTCGCCCGGGTCCGCCCCGTGCGGCTGCCTCGCGAGAACCGCCAGAGAGAGACCTTTCGACTCCACCTCACCAAGCTTCGACTCCAGATTCTCCCCACACAACCCGCTGGCGTGAACGAGCCTATGATTGCCGACGAAATAGGAAACTCCATCGATCTCCGCCTCCGCTCCCTGACCGGGAATCGACTGATAGTTGATCGACTTCGGAATGGAGACCTTTCGCGACTCGGCATGCTCGACCACGGCGCGAGCGATGGGATGCTCGGAGTGACTGTCGATCGAAGCGGCCAGGGCAAGGACACGTGCCTCCGTTTCTTCCGAAAGGGATTTCAATGCTACCACCCGAGGCTTTCCGGCCGTGATCGTCCCGGTCTTGTCCACGGCCAGTGCCTTGAGCTTGCCGAGCGCCTCCAGATGCGTGCCGCCTTTCACCAGCACACCGCGCCGGGCCAGCGCGGTAAGGCCGGAGACAATCGAAACCGGTGTCGCGATCACCAAAGCGCACGGACAGGCAATCACCAGCAGCGCCAGTGCCTTGTAGATCCATGGTTGCCACTCACCTCCAAGAAAAAGAGGTGCGATCAGCGCCGTAAGAATCGCGGCAACGAAAACCAGCGGCGTGTAGATCGCCGCGAACTTGTCCACAAACCGTTGGGTTGGTGCCTTGCTCGATTCCGCCTCCACGACCATTCGGGTGATTCTTGCAAGGGTCGAGTCCGCAGCCGCCTTGGTGACCTTCACCACTAGGGACCCCTCGCCATTGACTGTTCCCGCGTAAACCTCGTCGCCAGCATCCTTTTCCACTGGAATGGATTCCCCGGTGATCGGAGCCTGGTTTACCGCTGACCGCCCGCTGATCACTTTGCCATCGAGCGGAATCCTCTGCCCACTGCGCACTAGGATCAGTTCACCCGCACTGACTCCTGTTGCAGCGACTTCCTCGACCGTTCCATCCGGCGATTTCAGCAAAGCGGTCTCGGGCGTGAGGGCCATAAGCGAGCGCACCGCATTTCGTGCCCGCTCTGCACTCAATCCCTCAAGCCATTCGGAGAGTGCGAAAAGAAACACCACGGCGGCGGCTTCCGCATGTTCGCCGATGATCCACGCGCCGATCACTGCCACAGTCATCAGCACGTTCATATCCAGCTTGAACTTCAGAAGCGCTTTCCACGCTGCGGGAAAAACAAGCGCGCCTCCCGAAAGTGTGGCGATGGCGAATGCGATCATCTGCCAAAGTTCCGGCACACCGGTCCATTTCAACACCAAACCCAGACCCGTGAGCACTCCGGCCGCCGCGATCAGGGTTTTCTGCGGTAGTCCCGACGCGTGGTCGTGCTCGCAGCCGCAGTCGGATTTCTTCACATCTTGGGTCTGTTGGTGCATCGCTCGTTGGGGTTTGTTGGATTGAAAAATTTAATGTTCGAGTGTGGGCGACGACCCGGCCCCGGTTTCCTGAAGCACTTCGAGCAACTCTCCCTCCAGACGGGTCAACATCCTCATCGCAGGTACCGTATCGTCGCCCAACTTGTCGGAATTCTGCTTCAGAATTTCACGGAGTTCCCGCACGCGGTCCATGGCTCGCGATGCCGAGTCCGGCTCAGGGACTCGCTTGAGGGTGCCAACTAGAGCATTGATGCTCGCCACGACATCTCCGACCTCGCGGCTTCCAATTTCGCAATCGAGATACTCAAGCCTTCCCGAAGCGACCCGGCGTAAATGAATGAAGATCCGTGAGGCGGGTTCGACCACTGCACGCCGGATCACGAACACCAGCGCCAGCCAAACGACGACCCCGATCACCAGTACATGCAGGAGATGGTGCGTCAGGAAGGTCAGCCCGTCCTCCGGACGTTCAATAAAGTATTCCGCTAGGGAATAGACGACCATCCCTGCAAAGACGGCCCCGAAGGTCCATCGAAGCATCGATTGATCGAGAGTGGACCGCATCGGATAGCCGCTCATTTCTACTGTCGGTGATTTCATATCGTTAGTGTTTTCTCGTTTCCTTTTCGGGGTGGAGTTCCTTTTCAAGACTTGGCTGGCTGTACTCCGACGCGACAAGCTTGCCGCTCACATACACCTCAACCGCATACCCAAAATATTCCTCACCCGAGGCCTGAACCTTCTTGGATGTCGTCCTTGTTTTCCCCCGACTTCTCTTTCGGGAAGATACGGTGTGTTCCCTAGTGCCAGTGACTTTTGCTTCGGCGCTGGAAAGTTCGACCTTGTCCCGAGCAGGAACCATCACAGTGCTCTCGCCATTCTTGAGTTCGACCAGCTTATGATCCTTCATCGTATGTCCGAAGATCATCCACTTCACCTTCGTCGCGGCTACGTCTTCTCTCCCGAGGTTTGATACCTCGATCTTCAGAGTCCGGCTTTGGGTCTTGGCACCTGTGGACGAGCCTTTCTCATCCTTGTAGCTCGCCTTCCCCTCCACCTTGGCTTTCACGCCAAGAAAGGAACCCGGATCGGCGGCGAAAATCGGCGACCACATCAGAAGCGCCACCAGCAATCTTGATAAAATAATATTCATAAGTCTCAACATTCAATTTCTCAACTAGCCATGTGATCCCTCCCCGCGATGCGCCACGGGGAAGGATCCGCATTGACCGACAAATTGTTCGACTTCTCACAAAGTCGTCTGCCTACCCGAAAGCCCCCTGCCGCGATGAGCTGCGACAGGAGGCGATTCGCGGATCGGTGTCATTTCACCGATCCCTGGGTTTCTCATGGATCTCGCTATTTCAATGCGGCATCTCCTTCGGTTCCGGTTCTTACACGGACCGCGCGCTCCACATCGGAGACGAAGACAATTCCGTCACCGTTTCTCCCTGTATGTGCCTTACCGACGATCACACGCACGATCTCATCGGCCTGGTCTGCCGGGACGACGATCTCCAACCGCGCGCGACGGATGAAGCGCTCCGAGGATTCGGAGCGTTCCGTATGTCCCATCCCGCGAACATCACTCAAGGTGATGGCGGGCGGATGTTGGAGTTGCTCCAGGGCATCCACAACTTCATCGACGAGGTAGTCGCGGATGATTGCTTTGATTTCCTTCATGATCGAGCAGGGTTGATTCTAGTGTCGGCCTCCGCAGCATCTGGTGGATTCCCCTCGCCTTCGAGGGCTTGGGGAATCCACCTGAAACCTTCAGTGATCGTGGCCTTCGTGACCCTCTTCCTCACCGCCGTGATCGCAAGTGCAGGCGTATTCCTGATGCTTGCAGGTCGGGCAATCGCTGAGGTTCAGATTGAACTTCTCGATCACCGTCTTGGCATCGGGAGTTGCCTTGATTTGAACCACAACCGGGAAGTCGTTGCCCTCCGGGAACGCGATGTCGGAAATGAGCACGTCACCTTGTTTGGTAAAGGTCATACGAGTCGGCTTGGAACGATCTCCACCCGTGACTTTGACGGATTGCTCACCGAGCGGTGTTGCCTTACCATCCTTGTCCAGAGCGGTGATTTGAACCTTGCGATCCTTGGTCACGAAGAACTCCAGATGGGGTTCGACTTCATGAATGACCTTGCCACCATTCGGTCCAGCCTTGGCTTCTTCATGATCGTCGTGGCCGTTGTCAGCGTGTTCGGCGTGATCGTGTCCCTCATGACCCTTTTCTTCGGCCATCAGGTTTCCGCTTCCTGCGATTGCGATTGCCACGGCGGAAGCCGCGAGTGCTTTGATGCTTTGTTTCATTGTTGTTTTCATATGTCTATTTTGGTTTCAGTTGGTGGGAATGTTATGGTTATTTTGCCTCTATCAAATCGAGGCTGACGCGTCGGTTTCCAAGGACCTGAGCGCCGCCTTGCGGCAGAACCGGTAGAAGAGCGCGGGGGTCACAGCCAGACCTAGAAAGGTCGAACTGATGAGTCCTCCGACAATCACGATTGCCACCGGGTTGAGAATTTCCTTCCCGGGTTCGTCGGACGCGATCACCAGTGGGATCAGTGCGATACCAGCAGCCATCGCGGTCATCAGAATCGGAACGAGACGTTCTTCCGTTCCCCGGATGACCATGGCAGCGGTAAAGCCTTCTCCTTCATGTTTCATCAGATGCAGGTAATGGGAAATGAGCATGATGTTATTCCGTGCCGCGATCCCGCCAACAGCGATGAAGCCCACCAGAGTGGCAATGCTCACGTTGTTCAATGTCTGCTGGGTGTAGAGGACCGCCCCGATCAGCGAGACCGGAATGATCGTCAGAACCAGAGCGACGAAGCTAAAGCTCTTGAAGTAGGAATAGAGCAGGAACACCACCACCAGCATGATGGCCGCCGACATGATCGCAATGGTTCGAGCCGCCTCCTTCTGGGCCTTGTATTCTCCTTCGTAGGAAATCGAATAACCCTCCGGCAACTTGATGTTCTCCTCAATCGAAGCCTTGAGATCATCCACCGCCGAGACGAGATCGGGAACCGTCGGATTGATCGAAACCACGAAGCGGCGCCGCGAGTTTTCGCGCTGGATGTTGTTCGGTCCGGTCGCATTGCGGATGTTGGCCACTGATCCCAACGGAATGAGCTGATCGCTCATGGTGTCCACATACAGGCTTTCCAAACGTTCCGGATTCTCCCGCCATTCGGGGGGTAGGCGCACCACCAGCTCGTAAACCTTCACACCTTCGTAGATTTCGGCCACAGTGTCTCCTCCCATCAATCCTGACATTTCTTCGTTCAGCGCACCGGGCGTGACGGCATAGGCTGCGGCCCTTTCGCGGTCCGGCTCGATCCGCAGTTGCGGCACCGGCGCCTGTTGTTCGGACCGTGCCTCTTCCAGGCCAGGAATCTTTCGAGCCAAGTCAGTGATCTCGTCGCCGATTCGCCGCAGTTCGTCCAGATCGGGTCCGTAGATCTTCACGGCGACCTTGGCAGAAACACCACTAAGCATGTGACCCACTCGGTCCGCCAAAGGACCACTGAGAGCACTGAACGTTCCCGGGATTCCTTTCATTGTTTCACGAATGTCCTCGAGAATTTCCTTTCGTTCGCGTCCGGCTGCCTCGTCGAATTCGACATCGAATTCCACGGTCGAAACGGGGACCACATGGTCACCCCGTTCGGCGCGCCCGGCGCGATAGCCAACGGTCTTGATACCCGGAACTTTGAGCAATTGCTCCTGAGCCACGTCTGCTAATTCGGTCGTGGTTTTCAAGGAAGTCCCCGGTGCGGAGGTCGTCGCAATCAGCGCGGTCGGCTCGCGAAAAGCAGGTAGGAAGTTCCGCCCCATGTCTGAATATGCGGCCCAACTGAACCACATCAGAATCACCGTGATCGCAATCACCAACAGGGGTTGTGCAAGAGCGAAGCGCATCCAGGTAAGACGAAACCCCTTCTTCAACCAGCGCACAAAGAATACGTCTCCGTGCTCCTTGCCCGGCTTGGGATTGAGCAAGAGCGAACTCAGGACAGGAATCACCGTCAGTGAGACGAGGAAGGAAGCCGCCATGCTGACAATCGTCGCAATCGCAATCGGAGTGAACAGCTTGCCCTCGACACCGCTCAGAGCCATGAGAGGAAGGAACACGAGGATAATCAGAATCGTCGCGTAGAGAATTGACGAACGGACCTCACTGGAAGCTCTCGCGATGACTTCCAGTCTCGGCAACGGCTTCTCCAGTTCCGCATTCTCTCGCAGTCGCCGGAACACGTTCTCCACATCGACAATCGCATCGTCCACGACCATGCCGACAGCAACTGCCAGCCCGCCGAGCGTCATTGAATTCACGCTCAAGCCCAACAGATCGAAGACCAGGATGGTGATGCCAAGTGACAGCGGAATCGCGGTCAGAGTGATCAAGGTGATACGGACATTGAGCAGGAATAGAAACAAGATGATTGCCACCATGATTGCTCCGTCACGGAGCGCCTCCTTGAGATTATCAATGGAGAGTTCGATGAAATCTCCCTGTCGATAGAGTGGGATCAGTTCGGCACCTTCAGGCAATGAACGGTTCATCTCCTCCAGTGCCTCCTCGACTTCCTCGGTCAGCGTCATGCTGTCGAAACCGGGCGACTTCCGGACACTGAAGATCACTCCTCGGTTAGATAGATTTCCGTCCTTGTCAGGTTCGCGACCAGAGATGCCCATCGCGGCATCGCCGCGCATCGGCTCGATGTCCCACACCACTTCCGCCACGTCGCGAATGTGGATGGCACGGTCGTTCCGGTAAGCCACCACCGTTTCGGCAATGGCGTCCAAATCCGTTGTCATGGCCAGATTCCGCACCATGATTTCTTCCGCCCTCTCGGTCAGGAAACCACCTGTGGTATTTTTCACCGACTCGGCTGCCGCTTTCTTCAACTCCTCAAAAGTGACCTGATGGAGCAGCATCCTTTCGGGATCCGGCTGCACTTGCACTTGCTTTACGCCGCCACCCATGGACAGCACTTCGGCGATGCCTGGAATTGACTGAAGCCGCCTGGCAATCGTCCAGTCTGCCAATACGCGTAAATCCCGAGCCGGAGTTTTTCCAGTGGGATCACGTAAACCGACCAGCATAATGTCACCCATCAGGGATGCGACCGGTGTCATGTAGGGAGTGACTCCCACCGGCAGTGTTTCTGCCGCGCCACTGAGACTCTCTTGTACGAACTGGCGGGCCTTGTAGATGTCCGTCCCCCAATCGAATTCGACGAAGATGAGGGAAAGCCCGATGTCGTTCGTCGAGCGAACCCGATCGACGCCAGTGACGCCCATCAGGGCGTTTTCCAACGGGATGGTGATCAGCGTCTCCACCTCCTCGGGTGCATAGCCTTGAGCTTCGGTAAGAAGAGTGACCGTCGGCTTGGTGAGATCCGGAAGGACCTCTACCGGAAGCTCCAGGGTCTTCTTGACGCCGAAAACCATGAGCACCACCGCAACCATCAGAATGAGGCCGCGCTGCGCTAGGGAAAATCGAATAAGTTTATTCAGCATACCTCAAGCGGTTGGATTTACTTTTGATTGGCGTTTCGAGTTCCAAAGCATCTGAGCGAGAAGTAGAACGACGATTGAGATTCCAACCGAGTAGTAGATCAGCCACTTCGGTGCGCCGCCGCCTCCCTCGTGAGCATGCTCATCCTCCTGACCGGCATCAGCACCCTTCGCTCCTTCCGTCAGTTCGGAACCATCTTCCGCGTGTTTGTGTCCGTGCGCCGCATCCAAGGCGTCCTTGAGTGACGGTCCCGCGCCACCGCCGACAAAACCCAGCGAGTAAGATCCCCGTGTGACGACTTCGTCGCCCGGGAAAAGACCTTCCTTCACTTCGACCCAGCCACCTCCCTTTTTTCCGACCACCACTGGGGCCCGGACGAAGGCGTTAGGAAGATCATAGTCTTTCACATAAACCACCCGCGCTGCCGGATCGCCTTGGAGCGATTCTTCAGGAATGGAAAGTACGTTCGGACGGCTCGATACGATGATCGAAAATTCCGCCCGCATTCCAGGCTGGAGCTTTCCATCCGTGTTGGAGACTTGGAATACTCCTTCCACGGCACCGGCCTCCCGGTTTGCATTAACGCCGAACCGCAACAGCTCTGCCACGATCGGCTCCCCGCCCAAGGCAGGAAAAGTGATCCGGGCCTTCGTCCCAGGACCAATCCCTGCCGCCAGTTGTTCGGGAATCTGAGCAACCACCCACATTTCAGTCCGGTCCGAAATATCGAAGAGTTCGGTATCCGGCTCGACAGGCTGACCCTGGAGGACGTGCGATTCGATCACCAAGCCGTCATGCACCGCCTTTAACTCAATAGTAGGTGGAGGATTACCTGGCTGCCGACTCTCTACTTTAACGAGCGTCTGACCCTTTTTTACCCGCTCTCCGATAAAGGCATTCACTTCCACTGCTCTTCCGGGAATCCGGGATGAGACCGAGTGCTGGTTTCCCGGAACCTCCTCGACTCGCCCCACGGCAAATACCGTGGAGTCGAAATCACGTTCCTCGACCATCACGGTCTCAAGGCGAAGGTTTTTCACGCCGACCTCATCAAGGAGCACCGTGTTCTTCTGGCGGTCCTGAGCGGACAGCCCACTTGTTGTTAGGCCTGCGATGGCCACGATTTTGATAAATGTTTTCATGTGATAAATTGTTTAAGGGTTACCCAAAGCGGTTTGATAGCGCACCCGCGCCAATTGGAATTCCTGCAAGGCTTCAAGCCGTGTCGCCGCCAGATCGAGCCGTTGCTCTCTGGAACGCAGCACCGACAACAAGTCGCCCTGTCCGTTGCGCCATGCCTGTTCGGCAAGGTCCGTTTGCTCCGCCGCCTGGGGCGACAGGGTCAGCTCGATTTCCTTGGCCAGCTTGGCCCATTCGAGCATTTCAGCCCGGGCTGCCTCAGCTTCCAAACGGATGCCCCGGTTCAGGGCGATGACCTCCCGTCGCCGCCGCTTCGCCTTCGCCTCCGCCGCCTCGATGTTGCCTTCGTTCTTGTCCCAGAATGGTAGCGGGATCTTGAACCGGACCCCGACAATCCCTTCCACCTCCGCGCCATCCGGTGCGTCGATCCGGCGTTCCGCTCCCGCGTAGAGTCCGGCTTCGACATCGCCGTAGGCTTTTGTCCGCTCGATAGTGGTTTCCTGCTCAGCCGCGATCACGGCCAGCCTGGCCACTTCAAGGGCAGGACGCTCCACATCATCGGCACCCTCAGGAACCCGAAGAGAAGGCAGCGAACCTGAAACATGCAAGGTCTCTCCCGGCGACATTCCCAGCAAGGGTTTCAACTCGCCGATCGCCTGCTGCTCCGTCACGCCAAGCTGTCGACTTTGGGTTAGGAAGCGGGAAGCCTCGAGTTTTGCCTGTCCGGCCTCCAAGGGTGATGCCTCGCCCTTTTTTGCAACTTCCGCAATGAAGTCCGCGAGTTCGTTCGCCAAGTCTGCCTGTTCAGTCAACAGCTCCTTTCGCTGCCTCACCGCCAGCACACGGATCAACGCCGAATTGGCCTGCCCTACGAGCTGGTTGGTGATTTCACGAATTTCGGTCTGTGCCGCCTGAACCTCTGTGGCTCCCAGGTTCTTTTCCAGTTTGAGCCGGTTAGTTACTGGAAACTTCTGGCTGACTCCGAGTTCGAAGAGGCCCTCCGAGAACCTCGTATTGTGCTCAAGACCGGTCTCAAGCATTGGATTCTCGAGACGTCCAGACTGTTTCATCCGGCCGACAGCCTCTTCGATACTCAGCCGCGCTGCCGCCAGGTCTGGATTCTGGGAGCGCACACGGTCGCCGACACTTGAAAGCGTGACCACTGTCCCCGGTTCCGCCATCAGACGCCCCGGAGCACTGGCTACAATTCCTACTATAAATACACTAATATACCATTTCATTTCATTGAGAATCTTGGACACGAACCCACATGGGTTCTCATTGATCATTCTTCCGGGCACGAAGGGGCCCGTATTCTTAAAGATAACGACGCCCTAAAAGCAGGCGTCGGAGCGACGGGAATCCGTCGCTCAGATCAATGGCGGCTTGTCCAACGACAATACCGGTCCATCGGGAAGACCATTCTTCCCCGAGGAAATATCAATGCGGCTTTCCACTGGCATGGCCAATCTCAAACCATCTGTGTCGCCAACAGCAACCCAACTTCCAACACAAGACGGTCCGTGATGATGGTGGTGCTGGTGAGGTTCGCTGGGGCACTGCGAATCATGCTCGTCCCCTTCAGAGTGCGACGAATCCCCAGTATCATGCGCATGATCCTCGACGGAATCAGGGCATTCCTGCGTCTCCACGCAGACCGTGCTGGATTCCCGATGATTGGGATCCGCGAAGGCACGCATCCCCTGCCCGGCGAAAACGCCGAGGAGCAATAGATACATGATAATGCTTCGCACTGGCGGTAAGAGACACTCACCACTTCGCCAACGCAAGGAAAATTCTGCCCGATCTCTTCTTACACCGCCTACCCCACCACAACTGAAAGCGTTACTTCAGAGAATCCCGCCGCACGAGATTGTGGACCTTCTCAAGCCGCTTGGATGACAACTTGGTCAACGAAGTGAACCGAGGAATTTTGAGTCGGACGGCGATCTCAGGATAGTAGTCTTCATTGGTCCTTCCCATCGCCTTCATCCTCGTTTTGATCGCCTTCTTCCAGGCGGCATCAGATGCACCCGCCTTTTTTGCCTTGGGGCTGCGGATCAACGATCCTCTGACGATACGATACCAGTCCTCCACTTTGGACATTTCTGAGGATTCCAAGGCGTTGTATCGAGGCACGTCGAAATAATTATTAAACCTACTCCGCATTTCCGCACGGCTGGCACCTTCAGATCTTCCGGTGATCGAACTACTGAGGTCAGCGAGTTCATTCACCAAGTCCGAAACTCGCTTTTGTTCGGAGGCGGTGAGCTGTCCCGGCGATTGTTCAATGACAACTTTCGGGCGCTTCGGTGCTGTCACCCGAATCGAGTTTTGATCCCCGATAATCTGAGTGTTATTCTTACCCGATTGGGAGATCGCGGCCTTCTGCTCAGACGGACGTTCCGTCTCGGTCCTCTTGGCCAGAATCTCATGCACGGCTTTGCCGAGATGAATTCGAAAATCCTTCTCGAATTGCCGTCGACTCGTAAACGATGAAGCCAAGCTCATTCCAAAAACCCTCTGCCGAAATACTTCGAGCTGAGCCATTTGCTGTGAGTCCACCTTCTGCGCCGGGGCCTCCAGTTTCGAAAAATAGACCATTGTCCGAATGTCGCGATGCGTCGCCCGGTCAATTTCTTCGACCGTCCCAGAATCGGCGAGACCCGTCGGCGTTCCGAGACGCGACCAGAAGACTCCGACCACCAAGTCCGAACCATCGATCAACTGTCGGTCAATCACCCGCTGTCCCCGCTCAGCCATATCAGGAGTAGAACTCGTCCGCCAATGCCGGCTGATTAGGCCACAACCCGTGGCCTCCCAGTTGGTCCTGTTCCACTCGGCGATCACCTGTTCGGCGATCTCAATTTCCCGGGAAACGTCTCCCGGACCACACAAGGTTACTTTGATTACGGAGCTGTTGTTCTTCATTGCGAGGCCATTGTATCACACCCACTAACCAGCTGGTCGGGAGATTTCAGCCAACATTGCTTTTTGTGGTCATGGTTGACCAAGTCATTGATTCTGAATCACCAGAGCTAGAGTCCATGCTTTCGAGGGTAATGTCCGAAAGTGCAGGGATTGCGGCTATGGGGTCACGGTGTCCCAAAACACTTCGTCAGTGGCTGGATTCGTCAGTTCCGAGCCGTGACTTTATGGCCCGTTGGTGGGCAGTGACTTCTTCGGGCGTTGGCGATCGGCCAAATGAAAAGAAGCTTTCAGACAGATGAAATTCCTTCTCAATTTCGAGAAGCTCTTTCGCAACAGATTGGGAAAGCGCATATTCAATCTCCCATTCATTCACACGTTGCCGAATCGCTTCTTCATTCTCGCTTTGCGGGAATCTCATGATCATCACGACCAACAGAACAACCCCGCCCAGAACGGGAGATACAAGCAGGAGTTTTTCTCTCACCGTAAAGGACTCCTTGGGCTTACTCTTCCCCCTCGAACGCTTGCCGGATTTCGAGGTAGTGGAACTCGGCCAATTACGTTTCCGTCTGCCGCTCATTCCATCTCCTCTCTACCCAAGAGTTTGAGCGAATTAGCAGTTGCCGCCCCCCAGTCGACTAAGACAACCATCCAGAGCGTCCCAAGAGCAGGGATCGCAGAGTACAATAGATATTTCACGGCTTCAAAGTAAGGTTTCAAATCGCGCTACATGTCCGTCTCGATACTGGATTCTCGGTAGTATGAGAGCAGGCGTTCCTCCTAATTGAAGTCCTCCACGGCATCGCCGTAGGAGTCGTGGCCGGAGGCCGGGGCAGCGGGCGTTTCTTGATCTGCTTATCCCGCCGCCCTTGCCACGATCTTTTAAATTAAACTTGCCACGACGTTGGTCACATTTTCATGCGAGCGTGCTCATCAGAACTCATGTTCTCCATGTTGCCGTGATCCATTCCGTTCATGTCATCAGGCTTCATGGTGTCGGATGCGCAACTGGCAAGGAAGAGACTGGCTGCGAAGAGCAGAAGGAAGGTAATCTTTTTCATGGTCTATATTCGGGTATGGTTTCTGTTCAGATATTGGAGAGATAACGCTGTGGATCTGCCTTGAATTTCGCCACGCAGGGTTTGCAGCACAGCTTCACTTCCTGGCCCTCATAAACCATCGAGACGGGAGTCCCCATGGAGCCCAGCTTGTTGCCGGTGACGATGCAGACATCCTTCGTGTAGGGCTTGGTCCCGGAGGCCATGCCGCCGGTTGCAGTGGTCGCACAGGATGCGAGGAGGACGATTGCAGCGGAGGCGATCGCGAGGATTAGATTTTTCATTTCGGTATTGCTTATGTTGTTTGTTAGAAGCGGAAGCTGAAACCCCCGCCAAATCCATGGGTGCCGTCGTAACCGGTCGTGAGGCCAAAATTCCGGGTCAGCACGTATTCAAATCCGGCGTACCAATCGAATTGCGTATTGGTGTCGTACTCTACGTTACCCAGAAAGCTCAGCCGCTGGGTGAGTTGGACGGCTTTGGCCATTTCGACCCGCGCATCGCCCTCGCTATCCAATGTTAGCGAACTCCAGAACAACCCAGAAAGACGATAACGGACACCTCCAATAAAGCGGTCTTCAGCATCGTCTTCATTCGTGAACCGATAGCCAAGAAGAGTGGAGAAGTTCGGGTTGAAATAGCGACCCCAGTAGGCATCGACCTCGTAGGTGTTTTCATCGGAGTGTTCCATTCCGCCGTATCCGACATCCCACAATACTCCGAAATCGTTTCGAGCGTTCATGATTTTGGCCATGCCCATCGACATGTTGTTTTGCACGATGCCCGAAGCCATCCAGTAGTAGGGATCATTCAGAGCGGGATCGATGCTCGGTTCATGATTTGGATCACTGGTCTCGTAGCTGACCACCCGCGCCATCCCGGCCTCCATGTGGTAGAGCAAATGACAGTGGAAGAACCAGTCCCCCTCGTCGTTCGCCTCGAACTCAATGGTCCTCTTTCCCATCGGGGGAACATCGACGGTGTGTTTCAATGGCGACCGATCACCCTGGCCGTTCACCAATCGGAAGAAGTGGCCGTGCAGGTGGATCGGATGATGCATCATCGTATCGTTCACCAACTCGAAGCGGACGTTCTCACCCTTCTTGATTCGGATCGTCGAGTCTTCGGAAAGAGTCTTGCCATTGAAGGACCAAATGTAGCGTTCCATGTCTCCGGTAAGCCGTAACTCCTTCGTCCGTAAGGGTGCTCCTTTCGGAAGCGTGGTGGAACTCAAGGCGCGCAGCTTTCGATAAGGTGGCAAAGGACGGTCGCTGTCCGGAGCATCGCCAAGAGCCTCGAAGGCTCCAGCCAGCATGTAGTCCATCTTGTAAAGGTTGGCCTTCGGAATCTCCGGTGCCGGATGCTCGGTTCCCTCGCCCAACCAAACCGACGCATGCCCCGAACCATCCTGTGCGGTGGCCCGAATTTCGTATGAACCACCCTCCGGCACCGTCACGATAATGTCGTAGGTTTCGGCGATTCCCATCAGCAGGTTCTCAACCTTCACGGGTTCCACCGGAGGCCCATCAGCGGCCACAATCTTCATCGGACCGGCCGAGGTGTGAACATAAAAGTAGGTGGACGCTCCCGCGTTGATGAGTCGCAACCTCACCTTCTCACCCGGTTTCCCGACGAGTCGCGAAGTAGTCTTCCCGTTGATGAAGAATGCATCGTAATAGACATCCGACAGATCCATCGGAGGAATGCGGGTCTTTTCCCGTTCAAAATAATCCCCTAAGGCACCAACTTTCGCGGCACCATCAAGTGACTGCTTGTTACCCTTCTTGATGGCGTCGTAATCGTAACCGGCCATCAGCGAGCGCATGATGGTTTTTGGGTTGCGGTTGGTCCAATCGGACAAGACCAGGACATGATCACGATCAGATCTGACAGACTCGCCGGCTTTCGGCAGAACGACGATCGAACCGTAAACCCCACGCTGTTCCTGCAAGCCGGTGTGGCTGTGATACCAGTAGGTGCCGGACTGCTTCAGGGGGAAGCGGAAGGTGAAAGTCGTTCCCGGTTCGATCGGCGGTGTCGTGAGGTAGGGTACCCCATCCATCGGATTGGGGAGCAGTAGGCCATGCCAGTGAGTCGAAGTCGATTCGGTCTTCAGCTTGTTGTGGACGCGAATGACGGCGGTATCACCCTCGGTGAAACGCAGCGTCGGGCCAGGTATTCCACCATTGACCGTCAGCGCCGGAACCGGTTTCCCTGCCGGGGAAATCTCCTGCTCGGCGATCACGAGGTCATACTCGACGACCTTGGCATGAGCCTGAGTAAGAATTATTAGGAACGCAAAACAGGCGACAAATAGCTTTTTCAATCGGGGAGGCGGATAAGAGGACAAGAAAGTTTGTTGAAGAGACGCCCCGGGAAAACCGGGGCGTCCAAAGTGAAGAGGTTCGCTTACTTTGCTTTAGCCAGCTTCTTCAGATATTTCGCGGGGTCCTTGTCGAAGTCTCCACGGCACTCCTTGCAGCAAAGTTTGATTTCCTGCCCTTTGTGGACAAACACAACAGGCTTGCCCATTTCCCCGAGCTTATCGTCTGATACGATGCAGGTCGTGAGAGGATAGGGCTTGGCGGCTTCCTTCTTCGCCTCGATCTGAGGGCTTCCGAATAGCTGATTCCCCTGGCCGGCGATGGCGGAGGGAGCAGCAAGGATGATGGCGGCCGCAAGAGCGGCGGTGAATTGGTTCTTCATGATTTGATCTTCTATGGCTTTACGCAAAGGCAGTGAGCCTTGGCCGCCATGTAGAAGTCCGGGAAAGCCCTCGCCCCTTGAACAATATTCACCTTTTTTCACCACCCTGTGAACCAGGCTGCCTCAGTCACTGGAATCCGCCCGGACGGGCTGTCAAATGTCGTCCTTGATCCACACCAGAGACAGTGCTCCGAACCTTGCCGACCAGATCGCGTCCTCTGTCACGCATTCCATATTGTCAGTCGTCGAGTAGCCTTTGAGCCAGCTCCCGGCCGGGACGTCATCTCCGCGAACCGTATTTTTGCCCTCAGATTCCAACTCGTGGGCGCAGGTAAATTCATGAATCTCCATTTCATCGCGCAGCCTGAAGCTAAAAGCTTCGCTGGTGTGGAACCACGCCCTTTGTCCCTTCCGGGAAGCGATGAGCACGCACTCCTCTCGGGTGTAGCGAATGAACTGGATCGCAACCGCCGTGACGGTCGTTCCGAATTCTCCCGCGAGTTCGTTGAACAGGGCGAACCCCGGCTCACGACCCTGGATACGTGGAAGGAAAAGCGATTTCGGCATCAGGATTTCCGCCGCGAACAAATTCGCCTCGATTTCCTCCGGCTCCTGGTTCAGGGACCAGTTCGAGGCTTGGCTCAGACTCAGCTCGTCGATCTGGCGAAGCTTCGGATGCAGCAATACATGACCCAGCTCGTGGGCGATAACGAAACGTTTCTGACCGGGAAACTTGATGTCTTTGCGAACCGAAATTCTGGCGGCTCCGTCGATTCTCATCATTCGGCCGTCCGAGCCCACCATCTCCGTTTCCTGCACCATGACACCCAGATGGGCAGCGATGAGATCGATTTCGATCTCCGAGGGATCTTCGATACGCAGCTCGGCAATCAATTCCCTGGCTTTCACCACCGGGATTGCGAACCGTGCCAGCGGCTTCATGGATTCTTGTTACTTTCTGAATTTTTACGTGCCACTTCGGACAGGCTATCGGCTTCATCCAATATCCGCGCCTTTTCTTCGATGGACAGGTTGCTCAAATTTCGGAAAGCGAGATTGGGAGACGGACCGTAAGTCCCGTTCCGCAATTTTGTAAAAGCCGCTTCCACTTCCTTCTCACCTTTTGTCGCCCATGAAACCAGCCGCTGGGTCGCTTCCATCATCTCCGTGCGTTTTTTGATGGCGGCATCCTTCCAAGACAACCGCTTGCTCTTCACGTAGTCGGCAACAAGACCTTTGACAGCAGAGACGGTTCCATCGGGATCTAATCCCCTTTCGACAAGTGACTGTTTCAACTCCGCAGGGGTGCTTTCCTGCGGATCGATTTCAAAACCACGGAATACATTCTCCAGTGGCTCGTATTCAAATTTTTCTGGATTCATTTGGTTTTTCGGTTGGTTCCATATTTCTCCAGCGCTTCCGCCGAAGGGTGGTCTATCATAAATCGTGCAGCCTTGGATTCGAGCTTACGCTTGAGTTCGGAAATTCGGACAGCGGGAATTCCTGTCAGTTCCTCGATCTCGGCGGGCTTGGTGAATTCGCCTTCCAAGGCTGACAGAAGCTCCGACAGTTCGGGATCATCTTTCAGATGAATTTTAAATTCCTCCAGAAATATCCGTTGGAGTTCATGTTGTTCGGATTGCTCAACCAGGACGTCGCCTGAGGGTCCTGGATCGACCGCATTCGATACGGGATCAAAGTCCGTTCCATCATCGGACACCATCCCCTTGTGATCGGCAAGCGGTTGCCTGTCCGACTTTTTCTTCCATGTCCATATTCTGCTCCTAATTGTGCGCTTGAGGTTGGTTTCAAGATCCAGATCGTAGCGATATTTCCATTGTTCGGAGAGGAGCGCCTCGACCGCCTCTTTAACGAAATCATCCGCGGACTTGCCGTTGGCCAGCAATTGTTTCTCCTTTCCAAAACGGGCTTTCAGTCCGCGCCAGAGATACCGCCGCATGATCCAGTCCGCGTACAACTCCGCTCGGAGAATTACGGTTTCAAGATCAGGTATGCTGAAGGCTGTTTCCAAGTTTTGCTCCATAGTGCGGGTGGGTTCCCATTCGAGGCCGACGTCTCTATACGCTCCTGTTTCGGAAAAATCGGGGAAATAAATTTTTCTTCCCAGAAAACCCAGAATGCGGAGCGGATAGAGATGACGGAGGAAATCCTGCCACGGTGGCAAGGCGCACTTCCAGTCATTCCAAGGTTAAAATCTTATGAACACCGACTCACAAGTCTATATCCAAATCGGCGACCAGGAACCCCGAGCCATCAAAGTAAACGACGAAGACACCATCGCTTCGATTCTGGCGCGGCTTCGCGACGAGAATCCGGGCCTTGTCGAAGATCCCGATCTTCTCGTGGTCTTCGCCGAGGATTCCGATGAGGAAATCGCCCACGCCAGGAAACTCTGCGAATGCCAACCGCATCGTCCGAAGATCCTTCACTGTCATCGCTGTCGGAAGATCAGCGTATCGGTCTCCTACAATGGCGAGGAATCACGGAAATTCGGACCGAATACCAAGATCCGCCGGGTGACCACTTGGGCGAAAAATCAGTTCGGCGTGGACGCCGGCCGGAAGTGGGTAATCCGCCTCGGAGGCGCTGAGGGCGACATCCTTGATCCCGATACCAAGATCGGCAAATTGGTGAGCTTCCCTGACTGCAAGCTGTCACTTTTCCTAACCGAACGATGCCTGATTCAGGGTTGAGCCTCGATGAGGAATGCTTCTGCGAACACCTTGAGGGATTCAATTTCCTTCAAGGTGTCACGGAAGGACAGTGGGGCCTGCATGAAGACGAGTCGGTCAAGTGGCCAAATACCGTCATCTGGGTTGCCGCTGCTGCGAGGGGTGAAAGCCCAACACGGTTCTATCTCTTCTTCGACCTGAAGCACTACCCCAAAACCGGGCCAACAGCCTACCTTTGGGACCCTGCTTCTAAGAGCAAATTGGATCTGACGAAGTGGCCGAAAGGAAGCAACGACGTTCATATGGTCTTTCGAGCAACATGGAACAACGCTGCGGCACTCTACGCCCCATGGGATCGCCTTGCGGCGGCAGGTCACCCGGAATGGCCGGTGAAGCATGCGGGGCTGGTCTGGAAACCCGACCACACCATTGTGAACTACCTCCGCCCAACTTACGAACTCCTACACTCCGACGACTACCATGGTGCCTGACCTACGGATTTCATGGATCATGTGGCTCCGGCTCGTCTGGCGTCTCCGTCAGCGAGGCGGAGGAGTCCGCGAGAGCGGCGCATTCCTCCTCGGTCCAAAGGATGGAGGTCGAGTTTCCGAGTTCGTCTGTTATGATGACCTTGACTCGAACTCCCTCGATACGGGAATCATTCGCTTTGACGGTAGTGGGTACGTCCCTCTTTGGCAGCACTGTGGAAAACGAAATCTCAAAGTCGTTGCTGACGTTCACACGCATCCCGGGGTCTGGACGGATCAAAGCGAAGCCGACCGCAATCATCCAATGATCGCGCAAAGTGGTCACCTCGCACTCATTTTGCCCAACTATTCCCAGCACTCGTGGTTCGGTCTAAAGGGTGCAGGTTTCTACCGCTACCTTGGCGACGGACACTGGGAAACGCTTTCGACTCACACTTTCGAAATCACCCTTTTCTAAATGACCACTCCCCTTCCAAATAAAGCGAACCGTCTCGCCCTCGGGTTGATGGCCGCCCGTGGATGCAATTACGGCGAGGCAGTCGAGACACTGAAAAGTCTGACTCTTCGCCTCGACTGTGATGACAACATTCGTGACTCCATAGCGCTTCAAGCAGCCTTGATCACTGCGTTGAACAGTGGACAGAGAGCGTTCCTCGGAGGATTACGAGTCGAGATCCCAGCCGAAGTTCGACTACTCTTGCCATGGCCTAGCCAAAACACATTGAATGGCGTGGTCGACGAGTTACTACAGAATTCGGGAAAGCTGATTGGGGAATTCTCCCATACAATCTACTTCGGATTTCAACCTGATGACCCTAGCCCTCATGCACTGACCGTCCGAGCGAGCGGATGGAGAGGCGGAGTCGAACCAAGCTCGGGTAGATCCAATTTCCAGAATGACCACGGAGTCGACTTCGCACTCGGCGGAATCTTCGCTGCCGGTTTGGCGGTTCATCGTGGATTTCTTCGAGCGACTGGAATTTCTAATTTTGCCTGTGACGAAAGCACCGGAACATCGCTCTGGAATCCTGAATCCGATTGGCTCGATGGATCAAGCGACGGCCCGCCACTCCGTGCTTTGCCAGCAGGGCTTTGGATGCTTGGCCTCGGACATCTCGGGCAGGCTTTCCTGTGGACCCTCGGGTTACTCCCGTTCGCTGACCCTTCGGAATGTGAACTCATGCTTCAAGATTTCGATTCCATTGAAGAAGCCAATGTTGGGGCCGCTCTCCTCTGTGGCAAGGTGGACATCGGGAGGCCCAAGACGCGTGTTTGTTCCGAGTGGGCTGAAGCGCGTGGTTTCAAAACAAAAATCTGCGAGCGCCCGTTTGACGAAACGATCTGTCGTCTCGACAACGAACCCGCAATCGCACTTTGCGGATTCGACAAAGCCGAACCTCGTCGAATTCTTGAAGGTGCTAACTTTCTCCGTGTTCTGGAATGCGGGCTAGGCGGAAGCCTCAACGATTTCGACCTGATCCACATTCACAATTTCCCTGGTAGCCGGGCCGCCAAAGAAATCTGGGAGCATGCTACTCAAGCGTCTGCTCCGAGTAAAAAATTGATTCAGGCGCTATCATCGCCAGAGGAAACATGCGGGGCTCTGGCCATTGAAACGGCAGGAAAGTCAGTCTCAACCAGCTTCGTCGGAGCGATGGCTTCCGCCGTCGTTTTCGGCGAGCTGCTCAGAGCGTTCAACCGAGGCGCTCGATACGACGAGGTCTTCCTCTCTCCGAGGAACATGGTCGACTGTGACTTCATCCGTGCTGTAAACTCCTACTCAGTTTCGGAGATCGGGGTCGCAGGGTTTTCCCACGTATCTTCTCCGAAAGCAGCCCCACTGAGAGAGCTTGAATCGCCCCAACGAAAGGCGGCATTGGCCCCCGGAAGCCTACACACTCGGGCATCTGCGTGACGGATTTTTCAGGCATCAGAAAAAACTTCACCGAAATTTCAAGGGGTTGACCTATCGACGGTTTATTACTGACCAGACCCCGCGACCGAGATCACGGGAAATCAAACAATCGCAATATGAAAATCAATCCTGCACTCACACTCGGCCTCATCGGTCTCGCATTCGCTACTCCAGCCGTGATGGCGGAAGATGGCCACGACCATGGGGCCGCCGGCCACGAAGCCCACGCCGACCACATGCTCGAAGGCTACGCCGTAGTCTCTACCGCCCTCTACAAAGACGACCTCGCCGCCGCCAAAAAAGCCGCCGCCGGGATGGTCAAACACGACAAGGACAGCGCCATGGCGAAGCCCGCCCAAGCAATCGCGGACAGCAAAAACATCGAGGAGGCACGCACGCACTTCAAGATGCTCAGCGACCTCGCCATCCCGATCGCCAAAAAGGAAATGACCATGCACGTTGCCCATTGCCCGATGGCCATGGGTGGAAAGGGCGCCGACTGGCTCCAGAAGTCCGACGACGAGGTTCAAAATCCGTACTTTGGCAAGAAGATGCCGCACTGCGGCAAGATGGTGAAATAGCACTCTTTCATTTTCTTTGGTTGAGTTGGATGGCGGTCGGGGAAACCCGGCCGCTTTTTCTGTCAACTCGGATGTCCCCTCCGAGATGCAAACCAAATTGATAAAGGGTCTGATCGGTGGCCGGGGTTTAACGTAGATGCCGACAAGCCATCCGATGAACCATTTCTTTCGATCCTGCCTTACGTGGACATCGTTTTGCCGCCTCGCGGGTTTGATCGCGATGTTGCTTATCTTTACGATGCCACCCGGCTATGCCGATGAAAGTCACCAGAACGACACCTCCCCAACCCCTTCGATCGAAGGCGAAACCGTAAGCGACGCCGTAGATCCAGATGCCCCGCTGATTGATCCCGATTCAACGCTCTACAAGGGGATCAAGTATGCCGGGAAACTCCATCTGATGGTCCTTCATTTCCCGATCGCCTTCCTACTCGCCGCAATGCTTGTTCAATGGTATCGCGTCGTGAAGGGCCAGGGTGACTCGGTAGTGACGGTTATGCTCTGGTTCGGTGCCCTTGGCGCGATTGGCGCAGCGGCGCTCGGCTGGATGTACGCTTACGACTCGGTCTATTTCGGCGACGACGAGCAAATCCTTTTTCGTCACCGCTGGCTCGGCACCGGGACCGCCGTCCTAGCCACCCTCGTTTTACTTCTACGGAATCGACTTGGTCCAAAACTACTGGCTGTCGCACTTACCCTCTGCGCCGGTCTTGTTGCCGTAGCAGCTCACTTCGGGGCGAGTCTCGTCTACGGTCCAGAGTTTCTGCTGAAATTCTGAGTCGAAGTGTTCTCGCTCCGAACTTCTCCCGCAGGGCCACTAACTATTTCAACTGTGCTTTTAAGATCTGCCTAGCCCGATAAATCCGGGTTTCCACGGCTTTCGCACTGCACCGGGTCAGTGATGCAATGTCCGCGTAGCTCATCCCTTCATAGACGAATAGCGTCATGGCCTCCCTGAGGTCGTGAGGAAGCTCAAGCAAGGCCGCGTGAACGGCTCGGAACTTTTCTGAAGTCTCGACAGCCTCACCCGGTGTTTCGTGGGGGTCCGCAGCCTCAGCCACCATCGGCAATCCGTCGTCATTCGTCGCATCAAGCGACACCGTCGGATGCCTGGCCCGCCATCGGGCGTGATTGCGTGCCAAATTCGCAGCAATGGTGAATAGATACGTACTAAAAGTTCCGCCCGACTTGTAGCGCTTCCTCGCACCATAGAGTTTCACAAACGTCTCCTGAGCAAGATCAACCGCCGTATCCCGCTGACCGGTCATCTTGTAGAGGAAGGAAGTCACGCGCGAAGCCCAACGATCCATCAGGGTGTTCAAGGCGAGATCGTCATCGCCCGCCAATCTCACCATCAACTCTGAATCGGATGCTTCCATCGGTTTATTCTGAGCACTCAATGGCCTTGAGAGCCCTCCGGCTCGCTATGGCTGAAATCGAGGGCATACGGGAGCATCTCATCAAGATAGCGCCTAGCCTGCTCCTCATCAAGAACAGCAGCAGTTCGATAGAGGTGATTAAGCATCTCCCTCTGGCACTCCGCGTGAAGTTCTGCATGATCGATGATCTCTCTCTCAAGTTCGGGTGATACTCCCGATGCCCCCTTTGCGACCGCGTCGAGCCGCACATGAGCTTGTGAAATCCGCTCACACATTTCCTCACACTTGGGCCTATAGGCTGCATGAAGATCGCTGATCTTCTCAAACTGTGAATCGGATAGGCTCAATTCCTCCCTCAGCCATGTGAGTTCGGGCATTGCCTCCAAGAGCGGCACACCAGGATTCCTACCAACCTGCTGGTGCTTGTGTGAACGCATCAACGTGAAGGCACAAAGGCCCGCAATCAGGGCCAAGACCAAAACAATAACGCCCTTCCTCATCTATTTGTGAGCGGATGCGAAAGGACTTACCGATTCCACGTAGGCGAGCTTGGAGTCACCCCCACCGCTAACTCCCGCAGCTCCCATCCAAAGACCTAAAAGGCCTACGGTCGTTACGGCGGCAACGGCACCGACCGGGCGTGCCAAGGTGGAAAACAGCGCTTCCAGCCAAGCCAACGGCTTCCGCTCGTTCAGTGACGCGCTTTCGATGCGGTACCAGACCTTGTGCCTAAAGCTTTCAGGGACCGGAACCTGCTGATCGGCAGATCGCAACAATTCGTCGAGTTCAGAATCATTCATAGTTTTGAAATTTGGGTGCTTCTGGGTGGAGACCAAGCCATCAGATGAGGAAATATAAGGGCTATGAGCGCAGATACGCCTGACCTTCTGCCCCGTAATACACCACGATTGACTAAAACCCTCTCCCTTTTTGGAAAAACCTCCCATTCATCGCTTTCTCTCTAAAACAGGCAAATAGGTTGGACCAATTTATGACGCGGCATTTTCCCCAGTATCTCGGTTGGTTCGACTCGGCCCAGATCTCCACTTCCCTCGTGGCGACCACCCGGTCGCTGTAAAAGAAATGATGCAAAAAGGCCCTCTATCAGAGGGCGACGGCAATGCCTCAATGGAACCGTCATCTATCCCACCGATGCCGCTTTGGGCATCAATACAGCGGCATTCAAATGATCCCACGACGCTGACAACCCACACGGTGAAAGCCGGGCCATTTCTGACCCGGCTCCGGTGGTGAGCTAAAGCTCGTTGCTCCATCGCGACCAATTGGTCCCCACTCGGGGAGCCGACCGGATGCGTGGGGGAGCAAACGGAGCTCCCCCACGCCACCACTACTGCGACTCGGCTGATTGGGCCTCGCGGATCATTTTCACGATCTCGGGCTCAATGACGTTTTCGAGCAGCCCCCATTCTTCATCAACTGATACGCTGTGGACGACATCCTCAATTGGAACGAGTGCCTCAATTTCAGAAGGGTCCATCCGATCGATGTACTTTGGCATTGGCACCGGAGTGCGACCCATTCGCAGGGCGTAGCTCGGAAACCGAGTCCCGGCAGGTTGCGTTCGTTCGACTCCGATCTGGCGTCCAAGGTCCTGATCAATCGGATCGGTGACAAGGTTACCATTCTCATCTCGTTCCTGAGTCAAACTCATGACCTGATGACCAAGCCCCGGGGTGCCGCCCCGCGATCCATCGTAGCCGGACTCAAGGACAAGCCTTGCAACAATTTTTGAATCCTCCTCGAATACGATCCAGAAAAGAAACAACGGATCAGTCAAGAGTCTGTATCCATCCGGTTTACTCTTACAAAACAGGCTTTCCGGTCTGTTAGTTTTGCACCACTCGTAGGCAGCATCGAAGGTGCTCTTCGTTCCAGGAGTGAGGGTTTTGGGATGCACATGCCTGCCGCCTTTGTAATTGAGGGCGTGCAATTTCATCATCGATCCGCGACTACCTCGAAGGGCAGGAACGATTCGAAACCAGGTTGTTCCAACAGGGAATTTGAAACGTCGCTGGGCAAACTCGGCCTTGAGCACGAGGTCCTGGTATCTGCTCTGTTTCTCGTTACCCCACGGCGCGGAATTCATCTCAGCCAGTTCGGACGGGGATGCAAATTCAACGGTTTTGGTTTTCATTTCTATACTATTCATTTCAATTTATTCGGTTCTTGTTAGATCTGAATCAATCTGAACTCCAAGGGCGGAATCAGCATCAATTTCAGAATACGAAAAAGGTGTTTCGTCTGGGCACGGGACGACCGAAAGGGAAGGCACGACAATCGATTCTCTAATTGGCTTTACCATTTCCGAGCCCTTCAACATCAGGGGCAACCGTCCCCTCCCCTCCTATCGCCGCTCAGTTGCCGGACTCGTTGCAAACTCTTACCCGCAGCGCACGATTCAATCTACCTAAACCGATCTCCTAGCAGGTTACCTGGCCCATGTTTCTTCAGGTCGTAATTCAAAGGGCGCAGCATCCGGTAGCGTCGCCATCAATGGCATGCTGTTTCGCTTCCCCGCAAACGATGTGGATGGGAAATCACGGTAATGGGAAACCTGTGTTACAGATCAAATTTTCCAGGAGGGCCTTGAGTTCAAAAACTTTCGAGCTGCACACCTCGCCTTCCAGCAAGCCTCGGCCCATGGGTGAGGAATCCACAATGTTCTAACTCTAATGTTTCGAGGGTAGTAGTCCTTGGCTGCCACAGTGGTGAGCCATCCTCCCACCAATCGCAACCGCTCAGCGTCGATAACTGTTGCGGAATCGAGGAGGAGCGAACTGCCAACTGACTGGAGGTTTGGAGCACTAAAGCGCTCGGCGCTATCCGCCATCAGTGCGTGACCGACGGACACAAGGACGGGCGCATCAAAACTCCTGGCACAATGTGCCTGCACTGCACCTCCCACTGTTAGGAGCCGTGGTGCCACCACATGATCCGCCCAGCGAATCGACAAGCGATTACCAACACGCTCCAATCGCGCAAGGCGGAACTCGATCACATGCACGGATCCAAGAACAGATTTGAGCCGCGGTGCATTAACACGCCAAGTGTAAAGGAAATCAAGATCTCCGCCCACTCGCCGAAGCCGAGGTAGATCAATTTCGGAGGAGGAGGTGGAGTAGAACTCCCTACCCACCTTGCGCAGGTGGGGTGCGTCGAAAGATGACTTCCCTTTCAATGAGATACTCCCTCTTACCTCATGCCAGGGGATCGTCACGTGGCTTGCCAATTTTCGAACGTATGATGTGAGCAGTATCATACGACCTCGATCATTCGCTCTGGTTCGTCGTGTGACTGGGAGCATTGCCCCCTTCATGCGGACTTGTGAGATTTTGTACGTTGGGCACGACCAACCTCGCCGGTCGCCAACCCATTTCCCCTCCTGATCGAAGAACTGAACGAGAAGTTCCGAAATTTCCCCGCTTCGGTGGTATGCCTCCACAGCGGCGAGAATCTCCCTTTCTGACCTTGCGCGATTTCTCAGCATCCTGATTATAGTCATTTGCATGTATATAATGTAGTAGTTTGTCGATACTAGGATCGAAGCCTACGCAAACAATGGCTGCTCGACGTTGCTGACCAGATTGGGCACGACGTTCTTCGCCCTCCGCAGTTGCTGACAAACGGCTGATGGTGTGATCCCGGAGAGTCGTGCGATCTGGCACACTTGCAGACCTTCTTCGCAAGCCATCGAAACAATTGCGGCATTGGCTGGGCTCAAGCGACCATCGCGGACAGCGCGGCGCACGCTAATCATGACCATGGCTCCGATCTCAGCCGCTTGCCACTCGATGGGCCTGAGCAAGGCCGGATGAAGGTAGACCCCGGCATTACCCTCATTTAACGGCGTGAACCGGGACCTATCGTCGCTCATTTCCCTTGCGACTTGTGCCTTTCCATACTTCAGCGTGATCGCCGCACAGCGGGCCATCGCGGAACGGATTGCTACTTTATCATTGGTCTTTCGAGCTCTAATATATTGATCGTTTTTTTGGAGGAATCCGCCAATGGCTTTGATCAAAGCCGCTTGCCGAATCTCGGGCTCGCGGCCAGCGAGAATCCCTTGGTGAATCACGCCATTCGGCAGTCGATTGAGGAGAATCGCGTCCATCGTACTGGCAATTTTATCCAGTTTATCAAGTTGTTTGACTCCGCCCTTGAGAGGGCGCTTCTGTTGAATTTGTTGTAGTTTGTATTTTGAGTGCATATGCACCGAATCATTTCCTTTCGTCTGGGCTGGGCGCGTTGAAAGACGCGCCGAGCAAGACTTCCTCTTCGATTGGATCGGCAATCAATCTATCAAGATAGGTTCTTGAAAAGCAGGGCGACCCGGTTGAGCACCGGCCACACGAATCTCTAGATTGGAAGACATTCTAGTATTTGCTGCGCTGTGAGAGTGGCCGGCACGAACCATGATTCGATGATCAGGGAAGCTTCGGGCAATTCCAAAAATCGCATTCCCGGCAGCCCTGTTAGAGAAGAACGGTTGCCTTCCCATTCGGCAATAATTGCCTCCATGGCGCAGGGCTTGTGTGAACGGAGGCACGTGGGTTGCGACATACACTGCTTTGTATTTCATCAGGGCACATGGCAGAACCTGGCGGATGTAGCGGGCAGATTCATCACCGAGAGCAGCAAGCTTCAGAAAGTATTCATCCTTACTAAGACCGCGGAAGTCGTGGATAAGCTCACGGTCCGGGCTCTTGACCATGGTCTTCGATCCGATTCCAGCGCGACCATCAAACCACCCACGATGCCCAACCAAAGCAGTGTTCGGGCTCAATTTGATAATCTCGCCACCACCGAGCACCACCAGATTTGGGTGACGCCTGCAAACATCGGCAATACAGCCGTCCACCTTTTCGAAAGACGACCCGAAGTAGTCGTGATTACCAGTCGTAAAGAAGACGGACCGCGCTCCGCAGGCACCTGAGATTTCGGCCAGGTGATCGGGCAAGCGATCGGCGATCGAAATATCGCCAGTGATGAGGACTGCATCGCAACTAGCGCTCGCGAGCCTGTCAAAAAAGCGGTACTTTCGGTCCGATGAGACCTGGTCAAGGTGGAGATCAGAGATCCAGAGCAGCTTCTTTGTAGGATGGGAATGCAATCGAATTTTCATAGGTTCACAGGAGGAGTCCTCCACCCCCTTAACGCGATCCAATGGCCGACCGTTAAGGCGCGACTTTGAAAAACATTCAGTTTCATAATTTCTCAGCGAAATACTCGATCCGCCTTAACGAGAACCCATGCCGCGCGTCTATAGGGGTGATGGACCACATTTTTTCATACCCTGGCCGAGGCGATCACGAGATTCAAAACGACAGCCTCTACAAAATCGAGCCCGCCGACGGAGCCGTGCTATTGATCACTCGAAAAATCGGCGACGACGAAATTAGAATCGGGTATTGTCGCAGTGCAATCGTAGAGAGGTGGGGGTGTGCCTGCATTCAACCATTCCGACGATCCACCTCTCCTGGCCTCAACCCGTCGCGGTCGGAGCCATTGGAGTCAGAATTGGTAATCTATCACCAAGTTGCACTTTATCTTGTTCCCGAGGAGCCGTGGATGAACCGATCAAGATAGGAATGGGCAAATCTATTAGAAATCAAAGTCACAATACAGGAGTCATCAGTCGTTGTGGGACATTAATCGATCAAATCACCGTGCAAATTCAGACCATCGGGTGAGGACAGCGCTTTGTGACGGGTAGCCCCCTGACAGCCTACTCCATAGGCATCCGAAAATATTTTTTCGGTGGGGAGAGGCGGGGGTTCGGGGGGCTAGGGACCTGGCACCAAGCGATCCCGCAATCCCATGGGGATGCAACGGGGATCAATCCGCCCGGCATTGCGGGCGCGGTCTTGACACGGGGGCGTTGCGGGGGTGTCCCACGCTCTAGATGGGAGCGGACAAAAGCGTCAGTTTGTCCGCGCGGGAAGAAGCGTCTTCCCGGCCAAAAACCGTTAGCAATCCAGATCCAATGATACGGGAGATCATGAATAGAAAACTGAAATCACCAGCAATCAGACCATCGTCAATTCCAAGTCATCGACTTCTCTACTACTCGATTCAGGAGGTGTGGGAGTTGGAACAAAATTCACCAAGGAATCACGCTCCATCACGATCGCAGCAAGCAGGATCTCCTCCAAGTATCGGGCACCCTTCCGATGCCTAACAGCCTGATCCAAACGCTCAATACCCAGCTCAAGAAAGCGCTCCCGCCACATCACGGGAATCTGCTCCGCCACCGTCTCAACCATCACGCGATAATCCGGCATCGTGAGCCGCGGAAGAACAAAAATTTCCGATGAAAATCGGTTGATCATCTCTCGCGGTAAGAATCGAGCCAAGTCTGGCAGTTCGGGATCCGTGTCTCCCGAATCCGACGGGAGAAAGCCCATAGATGGCTTCGACTGAACTTCCCAAATTTCTTGAAATGCGGCCCCTGCCAGAATCATGGTTTTGTTCACGAGAAAGTCTCGTGCTTCCAGAATACGAGACTCTTGAATCAA
This sequence comes from Haloferula sp., assembly GCF_049672945.1. Taxonomy (NCBI): domain Bacteria; kingdom Pseudomonadati; phylum Verrucomicrobiota; class Verrucomicrobiia; order Verrucomicrobiales; family Verrucomicrobiaceae; genus Haloferula; species Haloferula sp. The sequence goes on from NZ_JBATWY010000039.1 coordinate 90,591, forward strand.
TTCACCCTCCGAATTTTTTAGGTTCATAGGAACACTTCCATCGCAGAGCGAGAAAACCTCGGCACGCAAAAATGAAGTGTAAGGAGAGTCGGAAGCACATTTATCCAACTCATCAATAAAGATGACGGCTCCCTGTTGGTGTTTCACACGCTCAATGAAGTCGAAAATCGCAGGCCAGGTGGATCTGGCCCCACGTTCCGTGGATCCCATCAGGATCCAATCTGAAGTGGACATGGACATGATTGGAAGATTCATTTCCTTTGAAAACGCTCTCGCCAGGAAAGTTTTTCCACTTCCTGTGGGGCCTAGCAGAAGGAAGCAAGTTCTGAGCTTTAAAGGCCCGAGGGCGGAGCGATTTACGGTGAGGCAGGCGCGACCAATTGCGCAAAGGCGGTTATAGACCGCTTTCTGAAAGGGCAGTATGATAGTTTTAGGCGGGGTGGTTTCTAGTTCTGACATTGATGTGTAAATTGTGGAGGTCGGCACCAATACGACGTGCCGACCTCCTTTGTTTGGTTTCTGTTAGGCAACGGAGGAGCGGATTTCAGCGGCGACGTCACGACCAACCACCCGTCCAAGGTGCTCCCATTGCTCGTCGTCACTCAACCTACGAATGGTCTGTTCGATCGGACGAAACACCTCGCGTTCCGATTCCTCCATTTGCTCCAGAAGAACACGGATCGGAGACTCCAGCCGCCCGGCCCGAATCTGATAGGTTGTGAACCTGGATCCCGGCGCCCGATCTTTCTCGATGCAGATCAAAGTCCCACGATCGAGATCGATGGGATTCATCACCACATTCACATCCGGGTCCGGTGCTGACACCGTTTGCCAGATGCGGTAGCCCAGCCCAGGTGGTCGACCCCGTGATCCCTGGAATGTCGAACCCAAGAATAGCTTGGCTTCCACAGGCTCCCCTTCCTTAACAGGTAGGCACCAGAAGGCGCACAGTGAATCGCTGAGCAAGCGGTGCCCATTGGGATTCTTCTGACTGTACAACTCTCTTGGCGCATGCGACGCAAACCACCGATGGGCATGATCGAAGGCACTTTCGCCGTCCTCCTGGAAAACCTGAGGATGAGCGAAACGCCCGTGCTTCATTGTGATCGCCGGAACATGCATCAGCCAGTTGTCTGACCCCTTTAGCGCTGGAACGATTCTGAACCAGTTCGGTCCTTTTTCGAGTTTCATCCGACGACCAATCAAATCTTCGGTAAAGATCTGATCTTGATAAGCCAGTTGGCTGCCTCGATTCCATGGTGCCTTCATATGTTCATTTCCGGCACTTTGATTGAATCCGATTTCATTCTTTTTCTTCATATTTTTTGTCTTTTTGTTAGAGCGACTCCGATTGAGTCCTTTCAGGCATATGATTCTTTCACATCATGGTCGGAGGCCCGGAAACGGGGCTTCGGCAATGGACGCAAATCGCCATTACTCGATTGAGCGCATTCGCGCATTCATTTTGGCTTTGTGTGGGGCGCTTCACGGACTGAATGACCACGGTCAATCAAGCCAAGCGAATTCTCTGGCTACCCAACAGGCGATCGTTCGACATGACCCAATACGTCGACGCCCATCCGGTGGCAGACTCCTTCAAGGCAATCCGGCATTTCCGAAAATAATTACCGTCGAGCGAAACCGTCATTTTAAACCAAAATGACTGCTCACTTGAGGAAGGGGACAGCAGCAATGGCAAACCCACTCATTTTTAGGATATAATCCCGTTATTACCTCCCATTCCCTCAATTTTTCACCAGATAGTCCCGGCAATGGAATTCAAAGTTCTAGTCTATTTTGAAATTACCGAAGAAATAATTGAAAAATGCCGATAAGCGATCCAATGGGAAATTATGAAGAAATCAAAATTGGATCCATACCGTGAATTTATCTTAGAGAGGGTGCAATCGAGCATCTCCATCAGTCAGATCCGCCGGGACCTTATACAGGAGGGATGCCCGGTTTCTCATTCTTGCCTGTCTGACTGGATAGCTAAGATTGCATCGGCAGAGGGGATCGAAACACCACGATTGAAACGTGGGCGCCCTAGGAAAACCAAACCCGCAGTGTTCGGGTTCCTCCCGTCGGAGGATGAAGATGTTCAGAAAATAGCGATTCCTCCCTTTCTTCTACTAATGACAGAAATGCCCGACCAGATCGTCCGCATCATTCGAAATGATGCTCTAGAGCGAATCGGATTACCGGGGGGGGCGAACACCTCTCCCCAGGACTGGAATCAAGTAGAGCGATTTACAGACTTGTCGGATGTTGAGTTGTGTTTACTCGCCCTTCTAACCAGGGATCTCGCACAACCGCCACTCACAAAAGGTCCGGAGGACCTTTCTGAGTGGTTCTGCAAACTTGTTGCCCAAGCGTGCCGACTCCGCACTGAGATACGTGAGGCCTGCAAGGCTCGGAAGTCATGTTCCGCCTAGTTTGTTCCACTGTGGGGCATTTGAATGGTCGGGGCATCCCTGCCCATCACGCTGCGCGCTGGTGCTCTGCGCAGTTGCACCGGCATTTTCCAGAAAATGTCGGCCAGCCTGGCTTAGATCCGGCTTCACTCCGGATAGTGGGGTGTCGGGGAGGATCCCTGACGCAGGGAGGACCCGCTGGGGCGGAGGGCGGCACGCCCAGGCCTCGCCGTCAAAGAGCCCTCGGAGAGCAAGGTCATTAATGCATATCTCCGGCGGATGCCGTGAGTAGGCATTAATGCTCTTGACGCATGGTGGTTACAATGCGGTTGGGGAAGAGTCGGGATACACCTCAGGTGAGTAAT
>NZ_JBATWY010000040.1:0-22445 GCF_049672945.1 Haloferula sp.
CGAATAGCAATCGATGACTTCGAGGCCGCGCGTATAGATTCGATCAAGGCGGATATCAGGGTCGTAGCCATTGAAGCGGTTCATCCAGCGCAACCACTTGGGCGCGGGTGAGTGTTCAAGTCCCCGCGGTCGCGCTTCGACAAGACCCGCTTCCGCGGCGCGTTGATCCAGGAGGTCCAAACGGTCCTGACTCCAGACATTGAAATCCCCGCAAACAATGGCCGGCGAATCCGTGCACTCGAGAGCTTCGAAAATCTGGTCGAGCTGCTTGGGCAAAACGGAGAACGGCACGAAGTTCAGTCCGTGACAATTGACGATCTGCAGTATCCGGCCGTCGGGGAGACGCGTTTCGGTCTTCAGTGAAACTTTCGGCGACGCCACGTAGAACTCGCGTCGTGGCGCACGGATCGGGATCACACCGGATTCCGGAAGCGGCTGATTCCCGATCGTCAGGACCCCGGTGGACCCGCGGGAAAACGGCAGTCTCCAACTAGGAGCATAGTGGCCGTTAACCCCGTCAGGTTTGAGCCCCCTGATCAAATCGAAGGTCGTGCAGCGAACCTCCTGAAGGCACAACGTCAGCCCGTTGTCCTTCGGCACCTTCGCGAGGAGATTCCCGATGTCTTGCTTGAAGTTTTCATGGTCCGCCTTGTGCACGTTCCAACAAATGAAATGGGACACGGAACCGCTCACCGGGACTTTCCTCACGGTCTCGCCCGGAGGAGAAACCATCGAAGACAAGTCTTCCACGGAAAGACAGCTGGCAGAGAGCAACACATGAAGCCCGAGCAGGAAGAGTCTGAGATGGCGAAGCAGCAGCATGGGCGGCGGGAGCTCAGCAGTTTTATTCCGTCATGCACCAGAACCACTGAGCGACGAAACCTGCCTTGTTTCCCTACCAATGCCAGTTTGATCTTCCCGCACAAACGCGGGATTCTACGAAACCGCCAAGTCGCATTGGTGGAGCCCGGACCGGTTTTTTATCCAAAAGACCTCGGCAACCGTTGAAAACGCCTCGCCGGTTCCCCGCCAGATGATCGCGCTCCAACCCGTATTCAGTTCGACATCCTCCGGCGTTCAATGCAAAAATCCCTCCCAACAACCCAATATGAAACCCATGAACCGACGCCATTTCCTGACCTCCTCCGCCGCCCTCGCTTCAGGCATGGCGCTTTCCTCATGCTCCAAGGAAGAGTTGATGGAGCAATCCTCTCCTTATGAAATCTCCCTCGCCCAGTGGTCGAATCACCGCGAGCTCAAAAGCGGCAGACTCGACAACCTCGACTGGCCCGAGTTCACCAAAAACCAGTTCGATATTTATGCTCTCGAATGGGTGAATCAATTCTTCGCAGAGAAATCCGATCACCTCGGGCTTCAGCCAAAAGGCGGCGACTACCTCGCCCAGATGAAACAACGCTGCGATGACAACGGCATGAAAAGCCTGCTCATCATGTGCGACGGCGTCGGACAGATCGGCGACCCCGATCCCGCCAAACGCAAGGCCACCGTCGAAGGCCACCTCACCTGGCTTGATGCCGCGAAGCAACTCGGCTGCCACAGCATCCGGGTCAACTCGGGCTCCGATGCCAAGCTGCCTCCCGAAGAACAGGCCAAGCTTTGCACCGATGGCCTGCGCAGTCTTTCCGAACACGCCGCCAAGCTCGACCTGAACGTCATCGTCGAAAACCACGGCGGCCTCTCTTCACACGGCGCCTGGCTCGCCGGAGTCCTGAAAGCCGTCGAAATGGTCAACTGCGGCAGCCTTCCCGACTTCGGAAACTTCTACGTCGTCAAGAAGCACGGCAACGCCGAACAGTATGAGAAACAAAAGGCCCTCTACACAGGCGTCGATGACCTCACCGAAGACGAGGTCGGCCTCGGCTACGACCGCTACCGCGGATTCCGTGACCTGATGCCCTACGCCAAAGGGGTCTCCGCCAAATCCCACGATTTCCTCAAAGGCGGCGAAGAAGCCCACACCGACTTCGGCACGATGATGCAGATCATCCAGGAGGCCGGCTACATGGGCTACATCGGCATCGAATACGAAGGAGAGAAGCTCAATGAAGTCGAGGGCATCATGAAGACCAAGGCGCTGCTCGAGAAAGTGATCGCCGCAGTCTGACCCGGACCCCCTGCCTCTTGGTTTTTTCCACGAGTTGAACGAAGGCTACGTCCCCTTCTTCAATTGGCGGTGCGATCCATCGCAGGCCGGCATGCGTTTGGACAAGCCACAGGTGCAGTCATTGAGACCCATTCCACAGAGAATCCGCGGCTTGGAAACCAGCACTCTCGACGCCCGGGTCTGCGATTGCTTCGCCGCAGCGAAGTGAAGCAGGTAGGCTCTTTGCCTCCCCGGCGTCAACGCCTCGAATGCGACTTCGAAGTCCGGATCTTCATCGAACTCCATTCGCAATTCCTCGGGCACCGGAAGTTCTGACCCCTCCTTGAGATTCACTTCTGAACCCGCCTTCTCCAACTCAATCGCTTCGTTGATGTAAGCCTTCAGGATGGTCTCCAACTCAGCGATTTCCTCAACGTTTGTGAACCGAATGACTCGTGCCGCCCGAGTATTCTCGCCGGGCTTCTTCAATAGGCCTTGCGGGTCTTCCATCAAGGCGCCCTTGAAAAAGCTGAGCGTACAACTGTCCTTCAGCTCTCCCATGATCAGGACCTTGCCTCCCTTGTAGGCATAGCAGGGACTTCCCCACTTCAGATCCTCGCCAAGCTCGCAAGCGAGTACGATCTTCCTCAGCGCCACCAGTTCCGCCCGCCACTTCCGGGCATCCTCAAAAAACTGATCAACCTTGGGGTTCATGCAATCGGATCACTAGTAGAACCCGAGCCCGCAAGCCAGCCCAGGCCTGAGGTTTTTCAGCACCTTCGGCGGCGTATGTCGTCGGCCTTACCCCTTGTCGCCCAGCCAAGCCACCACCTTGGCCAGTGCCCTTCCCCGATGGCTCATGCCATTCTTCACCTCCGCACCGAGCTCCGCGAAACTCCGATCGTGTCCCTCCGGCGCGAACAAGGGATCATAACCAAAACCTCCAGCGCCACTCGGCTCATCCAGGATCCGCCCCTCCACGCTGCCATCAAAATGCGCCAGCACCTCCCCGCCCCTGGCCAGCACCATCACGCAGCGAAACCTTGCCGAACGTTCGGCAATCCCCGCCATCTCCCGCATCATCCGTTCGTTGTTTTTCGCATGGTTGCCCTCCTCACCCCCGAAACTCGAGGACCAGACGCCGGGCCTCCCATCCAGGGCATCGACCTCGAGTCCTGAATCATCCGACAGAACCAGCCCCTCCAGTTCGCGGCTGATCGCCAGTGCCTTGAGGGTGGCATTCTCAAGAAAAGTCGTCCCGGTTTCTTCCACTTCCGGCAGATCAGGGAAAGCCGTGACATCCACGACTTCGAAGCAATCCCCGATCATTTCCCGGATTTCCTGCGTTTTGTGAGCATTGCGCGTCGCGATCACCAGTCGATTCGGGTCTTCATCCATGCCCACCGGCTAACCGTTTGCGTCATTCCGTCCAAGAAATTTGAAATAAATTCCCCCCGGCCTACGCGTATACCCATCAAATGAAAGCCATTACCCACCTTGCTGCCTTCGCTTTGGCAGGCTCCGCCCTCGTCAGTTCTGCCTTCGCCAACACGCCCGAAGGCTGGTCGACCGACCTCGAACAGGCCTTCAAAGACGCCAAGAAGCAAAACAAACCCGTGCTCGTCGAATTCACCGGATCCGACTGGTGCCCGCCCTGCATGATGATGCGCAAGAAGGTCTTCTCGCAGAAGGAATTCGTCTCCGCCGCATCCAAGGATTTCATCCTCGTCGAACTCGACTTTCCGAACGGCGATCCGGAGCTGAAGAAAAAGAACGACCCCTACGCCAAGAAATACGAAATCGAAGGGTTCCCGACCGTGATCCTGTTTGACTCCGAAGGGAAGGAATTCAACCGCTTCTTCGCATCCGAATACCCGAACACCGAAGATTTCCTCGCCCACCTCAACAAGTCCCTCGCCAAGAAGGACCTCGACTGAATCCAATTCCAAATCAACAAACTACCATGGTCGCCATATTCAAAACACTCTGCCTTTTCATCGCCACCGCAAGCATCGCCATCGGCGGCGAATGGGGCACTGACTGGGAAGCCGCCAAGGCTCAAGCCAAGAAGGAAAACAAACCGATCTTCATCAACTTCACCGGCACCGACTGGTGTGGCTGGTGCATCAAGCTTGAAAATGAAGTCTTCTCCAAAAAGGCCTTTCAGGAATACGCCAAGGAAAATCTGGTGCTGATGGAAGTCGACTTCCCACGGAAAAAGAAGCTCTCCGACGAAGTGAAGGCGCAGAACAAGATGCTCGATAAGAAATACGGAGTCGAAGGTTATCCAACCCTCTATCTCCTCGATGCCGAAGGTAACAAGATCTCCGGTGACGTCGGTTACCGCGAAGGCGGTCCCGAAGCCTACGTGAATTATCTCAAGGAGCTTCTCGCCAAAGCAGAGCCCGCCGCCTGATTCTCAACAGAGTATTTTCCAAAGAACCCGCCCCGGTTTCACCGTGGCGGGTTCTTTCGTTTCCACTCATTCGTTCTCAAGCGGCTTTCCCTTCCGTTCAGCCGCTCTAAACTCATGCCGCCATGAGTCTTCTTCCGTCACCAACCGGCCTCTTCGCCATGACGGCGTGGGCGGCACTGGGCGCACTAACATTCTCGCAGACTCCTGAAACCCCCGACGAGAAGACAAAGACCTTTCCCAGCGTGTTCAAGGCACCTGCCGCCAGACTCGAAGCCGTGGAGCCTCCTGCTGATGCTGTCGCCGCATGGACGACCCGCCATTTCCTCGTGGTTTCTGACACTCCCATCCCGCCTGCCGCCCTCCAAAGCTTCGCCAACACGATTGAATCAGTGCCAGCAGTTCTCGACCTCTTTCCAATACCACTGCTCGGTTTGCCCGAAGGAGAGCGACCGCTCATCCGACTTTGTCGCGACGAGCAAGGATTCACGGAGCTTGGTGGTCCACCCTCATCCGCGGGCTACTACCAACATCGTGGAAAATCCGTCCTCATCCGGGCGGACCTTCTTCTCTCTCCCCAGAAAGGTGGGAACTCGAAACTCAGGGAAGAACCGGACGAAGACCTGCTCGTCCACGAGCTCTGTCATCTCTCCACATCGGGCACACTGCAGCAGGCCCCACCCTGGCTCAGCGAGGGAATCGCCGAATATCTTTCCATCGCCCATCAGCGTGGAGGCTTCTACCGCTTCGACGATTCAACCCGCTTCATTCGAAACCACTTCAAGCGGCACCTTCCAACCAAGGATCTGGCCAACCTCGAACTACCGGCTTTGTCCCACACGCTCAAGCTCTCCCATCGCGAGTGGTCACGCGAAGTGGCCGAGGCCGACATCACCGATCGCTACCTCCCCTACGCCACCTCGCTCCTCTTCGTCCACTATCTGATCGAAGGCGGCTCCTCGCGCCGGGCTGGGCTGCGCGAATACCTGACGGAACTATCTGCCCCCGAATCGAGGCATCACGTCAGCTCGGACTTCGATCTCGATGACCCGAAATCAGTGGAAGACAAACTGACCCGCTACTGGACGAAAAATGGCATGAACCTCCGCTTCTCCGCGCGCTGAACGCAGCAGCCACGCGGGGTTTTTCTTTTCAAGCTCAGCCTCTTCCGCCAAGTTCCGCGCCCCACTCCTACCAGTGGCATGACCGTCCCGGTCATGAATTCAAGACCGCTTTCACCATGTCCGACGAACGCCGTAAACCTTTCCCCTTCGATGAGTTTGAGCCGAAATGGCAGCAACTCTGGGAGCAGGAGAAAACCTTCCGCGCGCCCAATCCCGGCGACTCGGATTTCGATGCCTCCAAACCGAAGTTCTTCGTCCTCGACATGTTCCCCTACCCCTCCGGATCGGGTCTCCACGTCGGCCACCCGGAAGGCTACACCGCCACCGACATCATCGGCCGCACCAAGCTGCGTCAGGGTTTCAACGTCCTCCATCCGATGGGCTGGGACTCCTTCGGCCTACCCGCCGAGCAATACGCGATCAAAACCGGCCAGCACCCGCGCGTCACCACCGAGGCCAATATCGAGACCTTCAAACGCCAGCTGAAGTCGCTCGGCTTCGGCTACGATTGGGACCGCGAAATCGCCACCACCGATCCGGAATACGTTCGCTGGACCCAGTGGATCTTCCTGCAGCTCTACAAATCCTACTTCAACGAAGAGACCCAGAAGGCCGCCCCCGTTTCCGAACTGGAAGCCAAAGGATGGACGCCCGAGCAAATCGACGACGTCCGACTGGCGTTCATCCACGAAGCCCCCGTCAACTGGTCGCCCGACCTCGGCACCGTCCTCGCCAACGAGGAAGTCGAAGAGTGGAAGTCGAAAGGCCACACCGTCGAACGCCGCCCGCTCCGCCAGTGGATGCTGCGCATCACCAAGTATGCCCAGCGCCTCATCGACGAACTCGAACCCCTCGACTGGCCCGACGGCATCAAGGCCCTCCAGCGCAACTGGATCGGCCGCTCGGAAGGCGCTGAAGTCCAATTCGAGATTGAGCTCAAGCGTGGCACGACCGTCCCGGTCGTGAACCCTGACGGCGATCATGACCGAGACGGTCATGCCACTGTCACCGTCTTCACCACCCGTCCCGACACCCTCTTCGGTGCCACCTACATGGTCCTCGCCCCGGAGCACCCGCTGGTCGCGGAAATCACCACCGCCGAACAGAAAGAAGGCGTCGACGCCTACATCGCCGAATGCGCCAACAAGTCCGATATGGACCGTGGTGAAGCCAACAAGGACAAAACCGGCATCTTCACCGGCGCCTACGCCATCAACCCCGTCAACGACGAGAAGATCCCCGTCTGGATCGCCGACTACGTCATGATGGGCTACGGCACCGGCGCGATCATGGCCGTCCCCGCGCACGATGAGCGGGACTTCGCTTTCGCGAAAAAGTTCGACCTTCCGATTCTTCAAGTCGTTCAGCCAAAAGGCGACGCCGACTGGCAGGGCTACACCGAATACGGCACCGCCGTAAACTCCGGCTTCCTCGACGGTCTCAAAACCAAGGACGCCAAAGCCACGATCATCGACTGGCTCGAAGAAAATGGCAAAGGCACCCGCAAGATCCAATTCAAACTGCGCGACTGGCTTTTCTCCCGTCAGCGTTACTGGGGCGAACCTTTCCCACTCCTGTGGAACAAGGAAACCGGCGAACACTCCGCCATTCCCGAGAGCGAACTGCCGCTGCTCCAGCCAGAGATGGAAGACTTCAAGCCCACCGGCGACCCACGCGGTCCGCTGGTCAAGGCGACCGATTGGATCAACTACAGCGACAAGCTGGAGCGCGAAACCAACACCATGCCCCAATGGGCCGGCTCCTGCTGGTATTACCTCCGCTACTGCGATCCCAGTAACAACGACCGCTTCATCGGAAAGGAAGTTGAAAGCTACTGGTCAGGGCAGGGGAGCGCGGGCATGGTCGACCTCTACGTCGGCGGCACCGAGCACGCCGTACTTCACCTCCTTTACGCCCGCTTCTGGCACAAGGTCCTCCACGACCTCGGCCACCTCAGCACCACCGAGCCCTTCCAGAAACTCGTCAATCAGGGCCTGATCCTCGGCGAGGACGGACAGAAGATGTCCAAGTCCCGCGGCAACGTCGTCAACCCCGACACCGTCGTGAAAGAATACGGTGCCGACGCCCTGCGCCTTTACGAAATGTTCATGGGACCGCTGACCGAGGTGAAGCCGTGGCAGATGAAGGGCGTCGAAGGCGTCGCCCGCTTCCTCGCCCGCGTCTGGCGCGTCGCCATGGAGCAGAACCAGGCCGGTGAATGGCAGGTTTCCTCCAGAATTCAGGACGTCCCCTGCACCGACAAGGCCCTGCTCAAGGTCGTCCACGAAACCGTCAAGAAGGTTACCGAGGACATCGCCAAGATGTCGTTCAACACCGCCATCTCCCAAATGATGGTCTGCACAAACGCCTTCACCCAGGCGGAAGTCGTCCCGCGGAAGGAGTTCACCCTGCTGCTCTCCGTCCTCAACCCCTTTGCCCCGCACCTGAGCGAGGAACTCAATGCCCTGATCGGCGGCGAACCACTCGCCCACCAGCCATGGCCCGATTACGACGAGCAAGCCCTGATCGAAACCGAGATCGAACTGGTCGTGCAGGTCAACGGCAAGCTCCGCGACAGGATTACGGTCTCCAAAGACGCCCCCAAGGAAGACATCGAAGCCGCCGCCCAAGCGGCACCAAAAGTACTCGAGCAGACCGAAGGCAAAACGGTCCGCAAGATCATTGTGGTCCCCGGCCGATTGGTAAATATCGTCGCGAACTAACGGAGTGGCGCTCTGTGAGCACCATTCCCGGGCGTAGCGGTCTCCAGACCGCGGCGTCGAACCGCCCCACCCCATGGACGAAACCCTCGAGCGCATCGCCGAACGACCGTCACTCCTCAAGTGGCTGAGCTCGGGCATGTGGGAGGACTCCTTCGACTTCGCCACGCTGCTCCGATCCCACGAATTCACCGAGGAAGGATGCGTCACCCATGTCGAGTGGATCGATCTCGATGGCAGTGGCGAGCTCACCATCACCTCCCTCGTCGGCAAGCCCGGCGGCATCCGCTACCAATCCACCAGCATCTTCAGCCAATCGCGTGGCAAGTGGATGCTCGAATCCGACTGCACCTGTCCCGTCCATCAGGAGTGCAAGCACGCCGCTGCCACCTTGCGGGTCCTGCAAAACAAGCTAACAGCCAACACAAGGCCGCGACTCGTCCAAGACGAGCTGCCATTGACAGACGATTCGTCCTCCGCCCCCAGCATCGAGGAAAAGCCACCTGAAAAGAAGGCCACCTTCCTCGCCTACTGCATCGAACGTCCGCTCAATGCCCTCGCTCCACCCTTCCAGTTCGTCTTGCGCACGGCAAAGCGCCTCAGCAATGGCCGCGTGAGAATCATGAGCGGCGTCGCCTCCGTCGATCCCGACAAGCCGACCGACTGCATGGTTGCGGAAGACATCGAACTGGTCCGCGAATTCGAACAACGACAGTTCGACAACCAAGCCTTCGGCGCGATGCCACTCGAAGGAACCAACTGGGACACGCTCCTCGATGGCGCGCTCGCCACCGGACGTCTCTATTTCGGAAAGGAGGCCAATGATCATCGCGGAACCACGGACCACCAATCGCTCGCCCTTGGGGAAACTGAGTCAGCGGAAGCCCACTGGGACACCCTTCCGAACGGCAGCGCCCGCCCGGTGATTCGAGCCGAGCGCCGCGGCTTGGAGTTTCTACCGCTCGTCCCCGCCCGCTACCTCGACCCCCGAAAAGCCGTCCTCGGACCCGTCAAAAGCAACGTACCCGACAGCGTCCTCGCCACCTGGACGCGCAGTCCCGTCATCAAGCCGGAAAACATCCCGGCCCTGATCGACCGGCTCTCCCGCTATCCCGGCGCCAACCTTCCGAAACCGAAACCCATCGAGGCCGTCACCCGACCCGCCGTCGCACCCACCCCGATTCTTGCGATCCGAAAGATCGCCCTCGGGCCCTCCTGGGACCGCACCCATCGATTCATCGGCGAACTCTTCTTCGAGTATGGCGACAGCCCCCGCCTGCAACCGCTCACCAGCAGCGCGCCACGCCAGCACACCGGACAGATCGATGGCAAACGCGTCGTCTGGCCACGCGACTTCAAGGCCGAACGAAGCGCTGAAGCTGAACTACTAGACTCCCCCTTGGTTCCCTTTGGCAAGTCGCCCAACCCGAACGCCCTTGTCCCCGCGAATCAGAAATCAAGTCACGAAATGGCTTGGCTGAAGCTTCTCGACAGCCCTGAATTCAATCTGCTCCGCGACAAGGGATGGATCATCGAAATCGACTCACGCGCCGGCCTGACAGCACGCGACGCCTCATCCTTCATTCCCGCCATCGAGGCCGAAAGCGATCATGGCATCGACTGGTTCCGCTTCGATATCTCGTATGAGATCGACGGCCGGAAATTCAGCCTGATCCCCTTCATTGCCCAGGCCATCGAACAGGAATACCCACCTGCCGACTCCCCCGACCTGCCCGAACACATCCTCCTTTCCTGCGAGAATCCCGAAGATGGCTTCATCCGCTTTCCCGCGCGCCAATTGATGGAAACCGTCGATCAGGTTCGCCACCTGTTCTCCGGCAAACCGCCTTCCGGAAAGCTACGGATCGACCGCCTTTCCGCCGCCTCCCTCGCCGACTCGCTGGAGATCGATGACACCGATACCGCCCGCACCCTCGCCCGTCTCGGCCAAGGCCTGCGCGACATCCACGAACTTCCCGCCATCGACATCCCACCCGCGGTCGATGCCGATCTCCGTGAGTATCAGAAGGAAGGCTTCCAGTGGCTTCAATTCCTTTCAGATCAGGGACTTCACGGCATTCTCGCCGATGACATGGGGCTCGGAAAAACCCTTCAGACCCTCACCCATCTCACCGCCGAGCACGCCAAACGACCCGGCCGGCCGTCGCTGATCATCGCCCCCACCTCCGTCGTGCCAAATTGGTCCGCCGAAGTCGCCAAATTCGTCCCCCATCTCCGCCTGCTCACCCTTCACGGCCCCTCCCGCCGCAAGCTCTTCGAGGAAATCCCGGACGCCGATCTCGTCCTCACCTCCTACCCCTTGTTAGGCCGCGATATCGAGATGCTCGCGAGCCAGGACTGGCACGTCGTCGTCCTCGATGAAGCCCAGCACATCAAGAACCCCAAATCGATCAACGCACGCAGCGCCTGCCAGCTGAAAGCCACCCAGCGCCTCTGCCTTTCCGGCACTCCGATGGAAAATCATCTCGGTGAACTCTGGAGCCTGATGCGCTTCCTCATGCCCGGCTTCCTCGGTTCCGAAAGAACATTCCAAACCCAGTTCCGTCGACCCATCGAGCGCGAGCAATCGAGCGACGCCCAGTATGCCCTGAACCGACGCGTCTCCCCCCTCATCCTGCGCCGCACCAAAGACCAGGTCGCCAGCGAACTGCCCGCCAAGACCGAACTCATCCATTACATCGACCTCAACAAAGCCCAAACCCAGCTTTACGAATCCATCCGCGCTTCCATGGATAAACGGGTCCGCGAAGCCATCTCCGAAAAAGGTCTCGACCAGTCCAGCATCATCGCTCTCGGCGCCCTGCTGAAACTCCGTCAAATCTGCTGTCACCCCCAACTCCTCAAAGACAGCTCGTCAGAAATCCCCTCCGCCAAACTCGACTTCCTCACAGAAGACCTCCTCCCCACCCTGATCGAAGAAGGCCGCCGGATCCTGCTTTTCTCGCAGTTCACCTCGATGCTCTCCCTCATCGAGTATCAACTGGAGAAGAACCAAATCCCCTTCCTCAAACTTACCGGCCAATCAAAGAACCGCGGCGAGCTCGTCGAAAAGTTCCAGCAAGGCAACATCCCGGTTTTCCTCATCTCCCTCAAAGCCGGCGGCACCGGTCTCAACCTAACAGCCGCCGATACCGTCATCCACTACGACCCCTGGTGGAACCCCGCCGCCGAGAACCAGGCCACCGACCGCGCCCACCGCATCGGCCAGGAGAAGCCGGTCTTTGTCCACAAGCTCATCTGCCAAGGCAGCATCGAGGACCGCATCCTCGACCTCCAAAGTCGCAAATCCAAACTAGTCGAAGCCCTCCTCTCCGAGGAAACCACCAGCCTCAAGCTCGACCAGCAGACCCTCTCCCACCTGCTCGCCCCGCTCTAACGGAGTGGCGCTTTCCCAAGCGCCATCGGTGGGCAAGGCGGCTTTCAGCCGCGATGGAGTCATCCGCCCTTTTCCATCTCCGCCATTGTCCGCCTTACAATCTCAATGGCGGCTATGCCTTGACCGTGACTAAAGTTTTGGCTGTCATCGTCCGGCTAACAGGCTCCGTCATGATCTCCTCCTTTTTCCCTCGTGCCACCTTGGGCGGCATCTGCCTTGCAGGAGGCATCGCTACGACCTTTGCCGAGGTCACTGATCCCGTCGGCTACATGACTTTGATTCTACCGGCAGAGTCGACGGGAATTCTCTCGATCAACCTGGTCAAATACAACTCGTTCATCGGAACCGTCACCACAACCGACGGCGCAACGCTGAGCTTCGACCGTCCTGTCCCCAGCACCCTCTTCCACTCCTACGAAAAAGGCACATGGCACCAAGGCTACGCCGCATTCTGTGAAGTCCGGGAAGGAAACCATGCCGGCATCAACTTCCGCGTCGATTCCTTTTCCGAAAACACCATCACTCTCAACCGCTCACCTGACGGCCTCATCGATGTAGGTGACTCCATCGGAGTCCGTCCCGAATGGACCCTCGGAGAAATCGTCGATCGACTCAAAGAAAGCGACCTCCAAGCCGGAACCGGGGCCGACGAAGCCGACATCATCGGTACCTGGGATGCCGAGACTCAAACAGCGCGTGGATTCTTTCTCCACACCAACGGGTCCCTGTTAGAAATTGGCGAAGAACCCCAAGGTGATCGTTCCGCCACCATCGTACACTTTCCAGACGCCCTCAGTTTTACACGCCGCGGGGAGACAGAAATCAAAGTGATCGTGATTGGCGCCGTCCCCATGCCTTTCGATCAATTCCGTTACCTCCCCGTGTGGCCCGGCAGGAACCTTCTTTCGGGACCATTCACCTCCGCCTCTTCGGTTGAGGGTTGGGGGATGTTTGAAAACGGATCGCCATTCTCCGTGCTGTCCGGCCCCTCAGCCCCCACCTCCGATACCTTACGCCTGACTCTCCCCGATGGCTCGGAGTCACCACTTCTCTATCACCGTCAAGGCCTCGGCTGGCGAATGGTTGGAGAATCCGGCTCGGGAGCGGAAACACCCATCGACCTCACGCAGGCAATCGATTTTCGACGGGTAGGTCCCGCCGGATTCATCAAATTTGCCGGAACAACTCCAGAGTCTCCGAGCCGCTTGCGGGCTCTGGCGAATGTGGACACAGTCCCCGTCGAATCCTATCAGTATGATGGACCAGCCGTCCGTCTGAATTGGAAATCGATCCCCGGACAGACGTATCAGATCCAGACCAGAGCACTAGGAACCCAGACTTGGAAAAACCTGGGAACACCAGTCACAGCAAACGATCACACCAGCCACACCACCTGCGAACCCACGGGCACAGGAGCATTCAGACTCATCAAGCAGCCATGAAAAAGCCGCTGAACATCACCCGCATGCTCTCCATCGCTGCGCTGGCATCCTTCGCCACCGATCGATCCCTCGAAGCCGCCAACCTGATCTTTTCCAATCTCGTCGATAGCGAGACCTCCTCGCTGATGTTGAACGACTCCTCCGGCGATCCTTTGCCCGTCGGTGCAATCGTCCAACTGGTGACTTTCCCCGATCGAACACCGTCTGAAATTTCGCAGCTCGCCGCCCTCGGACCGCAATCCCTGCTCGCCGCATCCACGCCGATCGGGGATCCCTCCAGCATCGGCACCGGGGCCGACAGTGCACCCGGCCAAATCGAGTTCCGCGTGATCACCCCGCTCGAATCACCGCTGTCAGGAATCCACCTCCTGATCCTGAATCAAAACACGCCCGAGACATCCGACGAGGTTTTGCTCCTGCGTATCAGCGACGAGGCACCCGCCGATGGACTAAACGAGCTTCCCGGCTACCTCGCGGTTCAACTCGACCTTGCCAAGCTCGTCTACGGAACGGCGGACTCCACCGGCTTTTCCACCCACTCCGGACCCATCCCAGCCAGCTTCCAGTCATGGATTCAGACCCAGCTCGGAGTTGCAAAAACCGCCGCCGATTATCTTCCCGCTGCCGATCCCGACAAAGACAATCAGGCAAGTGCTCTTGAGTACGCGCTCGGCTCACAGGCAAACAGCGGACACTCCATCGGCGCGATTCAGATCCACCTCGAAGGAAACCACGGGACCCTCCGCTTCCTCGAACGCACCGACGATCCCACGCTTCGCTACACCCCCGAAGGTAGTCAGTTTCTAACAGCCGGATCATGGCGACCGCTACCAACTCCCGTCACTCCCGTGCTGAACCCTCCAGAGGCTGCGCCGGACAATTACCGCTGGGTCGAATGCCCGGTCACGACCGATTTTCCTACCCAGTTTTTGCGCCTATCGATCGAAATCACCGGCGAAAATTAAACGGACAAATCACGAAGTCACCGAAATTTCGCAGCGTCCCTCTTTGGTGCTGACCTCGAACTTCACCGGCAGAAACTTCTCGATCACCGCAATGTTGCTTGGCACATGATTGTCCGGCGGCATCGTCGTGAACCGTCCGCCACCAGCCAGGGCCATCGGCAAGAGAAGCTGGTCCGCCAGATGCCTGCCGACGGCTGCACCGTTGCCGATGAAGTCAGTCATCATCTTGGCTGCACGCCTTCCAACTTTTTCCGAGCTCATTCCCTGCTCGCCAAAGCTTGCACAAAGTTCGCGGCCCTGCGTGAAGCCTGCCTCAACCAGACACGCCACCCCACGACCCGGACCTTCGGGCAGAGCCACGACCTTCGCATCTTCACAAGGGAATACTGCCAGCGCCGCGTCCAGCACTCGACCGGCGATCGAAAGGGGTAACTCACGAACCGGCACCCGAATCGACTTCTCCTTCAGCCCACCACGGCTCGTCCAATCGATCTCCGAAAAACCGGCACAGGGTTCGACCTCACATTCGATCACCCCGCCACCGACCGGAGCAAATCCCGTCTCCAGCAGTCGCACGGTCGCCTTCGCCCCCATCTTCGCCATGGCGGGCAGGAATACCCTTTGGATGAAATCAAAGGGTGGGGCGAGGGGGTTATGAGTGCCTCCTTCCAAACGAACCATACTCGGCCCCTCCTCCGACCAAAGCGCCGGCAACAGGGTCTGCAGCAGAAGCGAGGTGCTCCCGGCGGTGCCTATGGAGAAACGATACGATGAATGGCGTACTTCACCAGCACGAAACACCAGCTCCGTCGATCCAATCTCCGCTCCATCCGCCGTGCCTCCGGAGACCTCACAAGCCGCCTTCACACAGGTCAGGTGCTGGCGCATCAAACCTGGCTTCCGGCGTTGCCCCCGGATCTTCGTCATCCGAAAAGGCTTCCCCGTCACCATCGCCAGGCTCAGTGCCGTGCGCAACATCTGCCCGCCGCCGCTACTTCCATCCAACTGAATCAACTTGCTCATATTCCCAACTCAAAAACTTTCGCGCCATTTCGCGCGCTTTCATTGTTACCCAAAATCAGACCCACGGAATACAAGAAACACCTAGAAATGCTTTGATCGAATGAATCGTTCCATTCGAAAACTTGGCGGCCTTCGCGTCTTGGCGTTTCAAAAGATAGCAACCCAAGCTTCCGTGTATTCTGTGTATTCCGTGGTTCATTTCCCATCAATCATCAGCCTCCGCCGAATCCTTAATCACAAAGCGAGCCTGCAACTTCGCCACCGTTTGCGCCAGCCCCGCCGCCTCCACGCTATGAAGAACTTCCGAGAAGTTCTTGTAAGCATCCGGCGCTTCATCGATCGGATACTTCCGACCGTTGAAAAGGATGTCCGAGGTATCAAACTCCGCATCCACCGTCTTCTGATCCAGCGTCCGAGCCGCGTGCTTACGCCCCATCTGACGACCCGCCCCGTGATTGACCGACCAAGCCGTGCGCTCCGCACCGCCTTGAGCCACCATCACGACCGAACCATCACGAGGATTCCCCGGCAGCAAAATCGGATGTCCACTTTCCGCAAACGGCGTCCCCGCGAGCGAGAAATGCCCACCCGGAACCGCACGCGTCGCCCCCTTGCGGTGGACCCACGACTTCGTTCCATTGACGATTTCTTCCCGCGCGATGTTATGCGATATGAAGTAAACCAGATTCCCCTTCGTCCCCGGAAGGACTTCCTGGAAAGCCTCAAGCACCAGCGCATTGATCAGCATGTGATTCACCGTCGCGAAGTTCGCACCCAGCGACATGTCATCGATGTAAGCATTCGCCTCAGGAGTCCCGAGCGGCGCATAGACCAACTTCTTGTCACCCGCAGGATATGGCGTGCTCCACTTCTCGAACTTCCGCTCAAGATCCTTGAACTGAGCCGTCGCCAGCAGATTTCCGAAGCCACGCGATCCGCAGTGGCTGAGGAACGAAACGTGTCCGTCCTTCAGGCCAAAGGCATCCGAAGCCTCACGAGCCGATGGTCGATCAATCAATCGCGTGATCTCGCACTCCCCAAAGTGGTTACCCCCACCGTAGGACCCGAGCTGGCCGACCTTATCGCCGAAATTCCGGATACGCTTCTGATCAAGAATCCACTCAAGGCGATTCCCAAGCGCATCGATTGTCCCATCGTGACCGACGTGTGCCGAGTCCTCGCAACGATCCGCCCACTCAGGCGGAATCCCGAGCTCTTCACAGACACCCTGCGATGCCCCTTCGGTCACCACACGGATTCCTAGCTCCTGCCCGACACGACGACCCTTCTTCACGCTGCGCTGACCACGCCCCGCACCCGTCGGAGTTCGTTCAATGATCGCATTGATCAGCGCACGACGCGTCTTCTTGTCCGCGATGACATCCTCGGGGATATCCATCTGCAGCAGCGACATCGAGCACTTGATGTCCACCCCGACCGGGCCGGGATAGATATGCGTCGGCGAAACCATCACGCACCCGATCGGCGCACCATAACCGGCGTGTCCGTCTGGATTGAGAATCGTATCGGTGACGCCCGGAGCCATTCGCGAGTTCACGATCTGCTGCAGACACATCTCATCGAAGCCCGCACGGATATGATCATTCCCGATCACCGTGATCGGCTTTCCCTTATCGCCAGGAAGAGGAATGAAGCCAATGGCCTCGTCAGTTTTATGGATGGTGTTCATGATTTGATTTGGTTTTGAAAAGGTCGCGGCGACAAGGTTTGATGAAACATATTTTCCCGCTCTACCACTGAGCTACCGGGCCGTCGAAAGTGGCCCAGGCCGGATTCGAACCGGCGACCTGGTCGTCCGTAGCGATGTAGTTCCATCGGCATTCGCCGCGATTAAATGTGTTTTGTTAAAAAATGGTTCGCGACAAGGGGTTGAGAAGACGTTTTCACTGCTCTACCAGACTGAGCTACCTCGTTTCCGAGAGTCGGATTCGAACCGACGACCAATGCATTATCAATGTAGTCCTCTCCGCATTCGCGAAGTCTTAAAGGTGAGTGCCGACAACAGTCGGTGAGACATCACAGGTCTTGCGACCCGGGCGGGATTCGAACCCGCTGGTTACCGATGGAGTCCCACCTGCATTCGGCAAGGTTGGCCAGTGCGGCGGCAAGAAATGGGGCATGACGTTTGTTCAGTTTAGGAAGTTGTAGTCAGGCTCCGCATCCGCCGCACCGGCCAATATGGAGAAGGGGTTTGCAACCCCTTTGCGGAGAATCAAGCTCACAGGTCAGGCGAAAGGAGTTATAAACTCCTTCTCCATATTTCACGCGATCTTGATTCGCTCTGTTAGAGTTTCGTTTTCGATTTCACGGACCCAGTGATCCGCTCCGTTTCCGTCCTTCGCAAAGGACCCGATGATCTCGAAGACCGCATCACTGAAGCCTCCGATATTGAGGATGTCTTCCCGGTCCGGCGCCTGGGTCGTGCTGTTAGGCACGATGTCGATGCAGACCAGCTTCGCCAATGGGTTCCGCTGCTTGAGCTTCTCCCACTCGGCCATGACCGCCGTTCCGCGTCCACCGCGACCCGCATCCACCCACGACTCGTTGTCCGAGACGAAGATGACCAGATCCGGCGCTGCCTTTTCACGGTTCAACTGAGCCAGGGGAGCCGAACAGTTCGTTCCGCCACCACCGACCTTCGTCAGCTTCTCCGCATTCGTCATCACCGAATCACGAGGATTGAGATGGGCATCAACCACGTTGAACTCGAAAGGAAGCACTCGCGCCGAACGATTCGTCCGCAGCAATGCCGCAGCCACCAGGCCGGCAACATCCACACAGCGAACCGCCGAGCTTGCACCCTTCTGATACCCAGTGACCGGCCATTGCATCGATCCCGACACGTCAGGACAGACCACGACCGACCCCGCAATCCGAGGAACGTTCTCGAGCGCGACTTCCATCGCATCCTGCAGCGCCTCCCGAACCTTCTCCGGAACATCCTTCGAAGTATTCAGATAAGCGACGAGCAGTTGATAAGGATGCACCCGCGAACGTCGGACCAGCTCGGGATGGCTCAAACGAGCCGCGAGCTTGTCGGCCATTCCGCCGAAACGGAACACGCCATGACGCGAGAAAGCATTCAAGTTCATCCGAGTCGTCTGCCAGGTCGCCTCACCTGCGATCGCCGCCCACTCACGGGCACCGAGCTCAAGCGCGGTCAGCATCTGGAAGGGAACCTCCGGAACTTCTCCCGAGCGATCCAGCTTCCAGCATTCGAAATCACGCACCAAACGGGGCAGCGCCTCCGCATCGTAAGGACGACCTAACAGCCATCCATAAAATGCTTCACGCGATGCCGTCTTTGGCTGCGGATGGACCATCTTCACGACGTCCGCCAGCGATGGCGCATTCCCGATCGATGCCTGAAGCAACTTCCGGTCGCTCGCCCGTTCCAGCCAACGCCGGACCAGACGCTTCGGTCCCGAGCCAAGAGACTTCCGCCCCGTGACCCCCGAACGCACGATCTGAACAAAGTTCCGCAGCATCCGCCCGTTGTCGATGACCTGCGGAAAGATCTCTTCAAGACGATCCAGATCGCGGCTCGCCAGCACCGCACAAAGCAGCGCCGGCATGTCCTTCATGTGACCGCGGCGACGCGCATAAAGTGCCGTCTTCGCCAGGTAATCCACATCCACCCGGGCGGCCAGCTCGAGCACCCGGTCGAGCTGGTTCTCCGCCGAGGCGTAGAAAGTAGGAGTCAGGCAACCCGTCGCCGCAATGCGAGCCAGAGCCGCCTTGTCCGACAAACCGTATGCCGGTCCACCGGCATCGTTTCGAGTCGTCGCCTTGGGAGCGAGAGCACCACGAAGAGTTCGGAATAGGTTCTTGTTAGCCATTGTTTCATCGTCCGCTGGTTTCGCCGGACAAAAACCCTATTGGCACTCGCCGTGCCAAGTCGGATTCAGAAAATATCCAGAACCCTATTTTCACTCACCATCAATTAGTTACGTTCACCTTGGATTTCTTCAGCAAATCAGAGACATCGATCGCCAGCAGCTATTCTTATCTTTTTCGCTAGTCTTTTATCCCTTGATTCAATCTCATACCCCAACCGATGCAGCCCTTCCCCCCTTCACTTGGCGTTCTTGGCGTCTTGGCGTTTCAAACCTCCACCCACCCATGAAACGCGTCGCCATCGGCATCCTCGGCACCCAGCTCGACCGCGGCACGACCCCCGAGCGCTGGGACAAGTGGCGCCCCAGCGTCTCGCTCTTCCAACACGAAGACCTCCTCATCGATCGCTTCGAGCTCCTCCACGAAGCAAACTCCCTCCCCCTCGCCGAGCAAGTCGCCGCCGACATCCGCCTCGTCTCCCCCGAGACCACCGTCACCCTCCACGAAATCAATTTCGGCCGCGACCCCTGGGACCTCGCCGATGTCTATGGCGGCCTCCACGACTGGGCCCGCGGCTACGCCTTCGATCGCGATCAGAACGACTACCTGATCCACATCACCACCGGCACCCACATCGCCCAGATCTCACTCTTCCTCCTCAATGAAGCCGGCTTCCTCCCCGGTCGACTCATCCAGACCGCACCACCACGCGGCGGCCGACGCAAGGAAGCCAACGGCCCCGGTCGCTACTCGCTTATCGACCTCGACCTCTCGAAGTACGATGCCCTTAGTACCCGCTTCGCCCGCGACCTCGAGGAAACCACCGACTTCTTGAAAAGCGGCATCGCCACCCGTTCCGAGAACTTTAACCAGCTCATCGAACGCATCGAGCAAGTCGCCCTACGCTCGAAAGCACCCATTCTTCTAACAGGACCCACCGGCGCCGGCAAAAGCCACCTCGCCCGCCGCATCTATCAGCTCCGCCACCAGCGCGGCGGACTCGATGGTGACTTCGTCGAAGTCAACTGCGCGACCCTCAGCGGCGACACCGCCGCCTCCGCACTTTTCGGCCATCGCCGCGGTGCCTTCACCGGTGCCCAGGCCGACCGACCCGGCCTCCTCCGCCAAGCCCACAAAGGCCTGCTTTTCCTCGATGAAATCGGCGAGCTCGGCCTCGACGAACAAGCCAAACTACTCCACGCCCTTGAGGAAAAAACCTTCCTCCCCGTCGGCGCCGATCAAGCGGTGAAGAGCGACTTCCAACTCATCGCCGGCACCAACCGCGACCTGCGCGAAGCCGTCGCCGAAGGCCGCTTCCGCGAAGACCTGCTCGCCCGTATCCACCTCTGGACCTTCTCGCTCCCCGCCCTGCGCGACCGCCACGAAGACATCTCACCGAACCTCGACTATGAACTCCGCCGCTTCGCCGAAAAAGAAGGCCGCCAGGCCTCCTTCAACAAGGAAGCCCGCGAAGAATTCCTCAAGTTCGCCCAATCGCCCGACACCCATTGGCTCGGCAACTTCCGCGACCTCAACGCCGCCATCACCCGCATGGCCACCCTCGCCCCGCGCGGTCGCATCCGCCGCGAGGAAGTCACCGAGGAAATCACCCGACTCCGCGAAAGCTGGCACCGCCCCGGTCAGCAAAGCAGCTCCGAAGCCGCCGATCTCACAAAGATCCTCAGCCCCACCCAACTCGCCGAGATCGACCCCTTCGACCGAGTCCAGCTCGCCCATGTCGTCGCCGTCTGCCAGCGCACCAAATCCCTCTCCGAAGCCGGCCGCGAACTCTTCGCCGCCTCCCGCCAAAAACGCAAAGTCACCAACGACGCCGACCGCCTGAAAAAATACCTCGCCAAGTGGGATCTGGATTTTGCCCAACTTCAAGCGTGACCGAAAAGATCCAGACCCTCCTGCGCGAACTCGAAGCCAAGCACAGCATCGAGATCCTCTATGCCTGCGAGTCCGGCAGCCGGGCCTGGGGATTTGCGTCGCCGGATTCGGACTATGACATCCGCTTTCTCTACCGCCGCCCCATGGAGGACGCCTTCACCATCAGCGAAGGCAGCGACACCATCGAGATCCCCATTGAAAACGACCTCGACCCCGGTGGTTGGGACATCCGCAAAGCCCTCGGACTTCTGCACAAATCCAATGGGGCACTCATCGAATGGCTTCACTCGCCGATCGTCTATCACGCGAACCCGGATTTTCTAACAGACCTGCGCAAGCTCGCCACCGATCACCTTTCACGCAAAGGCCTCGCCAACCACTACCGCGGACTCGCCGGCCAGTTCTACCGCAACAAGCTCACCGCAGAATCCCCCTCCGCAAAAGGCTACCTCTACTGCCTCCGCGCCCTGCTCGCCGCGCGCTTCGTGCTCGAACACGGCACGCCGCCGCCCGTTCCCTTCGTCGAACTTATCCCGACCGCGCCCGATGAAGTCGCCGAGGCGATCCGCGAACTCGTCGCGTGGAAAGCCGGCGCCAGCGAAAACGAATCACCCGGCCGACAAGCCACGCTCGATGCCTTCATCGAAGAAAACCTACCCGGCATCGGCACCACCCTCGACGCCCTGCCGAACGACGCCAACCCACGCGACCCCTTCAACCAAGTCCTGCACCGCTGGAGCCTGTGGCCAAAAAGCACGAAGTCCACGAACTGGCAGCCCATCTACAAAAACGAGCTCACCCTCGACCGCGTCCGCCAGCCCGACCTGCTGCTCTTCGAAGCCGTCAGCGGCAGCCGCGCCTTCGGCACCCATCACGAACGCTCGGACTTCGATCTTCGCGGCATCTTTGTCGCGCCGCCATCCTTCCTCGGCGGCCTCGAAAACATCGATCAGGTCAGCGATGAGAAAAGCGACGAGGTCTATTACGAAGTCGGTCGCTTCGTCAGCCTGCTGCTCTCTAACAATCCTAACATCGTCGAGCTGCTCTTCACGCCCGACTCCTGCATTCGCCACCGCCACCCGGCCTTCGATCTGCTGAAACCCGAAGACTTCCTTTCAAAACTCTGCCGCCAGACTTTCGGCAACTACGCCATGTCCCAGATCCGCAAAGCCCGTGGACTGAACAAGAAGATCGTCAACCCCCAGCCCGAACAGCGCCATCCGCTCCGCTATTTCTGCCACGTTCTCAGCGGACAGGGATCGGTCCGTCTCGACGAGTGGCTCGCGACTGAAGACATCAATGAAAACCATCTCGGCCTCGTGTCCGCACCCCACGCGACCAACACCTACGCCGTCTTCATCGACAAAACCAAGCCCGCCGAAATGCGCGGAATCTTCTCGAAAAAGGACGACGCCGCGATTGTCTGTTCATCCGTGGAAAAGGAAGCCAAGCCAATCGCCTGGCTGACCTGTAATCTCGACGCCTTCAAGGCCCACTGCAAAGCCC
>NZ_JBATWY010000041.1:0-3176 GCF_049672945.1 Haloferula sp.
GAAACCCCATGAGTTCTTCATCTTAATCATGGGGATAAGTGGGAAAAATAAGTGTTCCACTTACAGCCCCTAGGATTCCACGGGAACAGCATCCTGCGAAGAAAGCCCGAACGAGTCCGGGTAAGACTCCCGGCAGTTCGCAACCCGCCCTACTATCCCCGAAAAATTCCGACTTATTCCCACCGCTTTCACACTCACCACGAAGCTCTGCAAGGCAAGCGAAGCTCCGTTCAAACCGTCGCGCAAAAAGGGAGCAAGGGCGTTCCCGCCCTGTCGAAGCACCAAAGAGGCCTCCTTGATCTGAGCGGCAACAAGCTACCGACTTCAGCCCTCTTCGATCACGCCAAAGGAAAGACGCTCAGAGGAGCTGTTTGGCTTGGCCGTGGAGGCTCGTCCCGGCCAGCAAAACGACCAAGGAATAGGTTTAAGAGGCCCCGCTCAGCAAAATCGGGCACTTCCTGAATTCTCCATCCGCCGTTCACCAGCATTTCACGCTCGTCCATCGTGATCTCGCAGAGATGCCCTTCACCTTGAGCCATACCGTGGTCGCGATTCCCCTCCTGCGATATCGTCGTTTCCTGGAACCGGTGGCTCTGGTGATCGGAACCATGGTTCCTGATGCCGGCTATTTCATTGCCGGGCTTCCCAGAAGTCATGCGACTCACAGCTTGAGTGGATCTTTTCTAACAGCCTTGCCTGTCGGGATGATGCTCTGGGTTCTGGTGGCCTTGATCGGTTGCCGCTCTTCAAGCCTCATCCCAGCATCCTTCAGGTCGCTCCTTCTTCCTCAGTTGGCCGCGATGCGTGCACCTCGGAGTATCCTATTGGCAGTTCCCTCGCTTTGGGTCGGCATCGCCAGCCACAATTTTCTCGATGCCTTCACCCACCCACACGGCTGGTTTGTCGAACGCTTGCCATTGCTCCAAAAGAGCCTCGGGTCTTTACCACTGCTTGGAGAACTGACCGTGTTTCACCTTGGACAGCACCTCGGTACGATATCTGGCGTACTTTGCCTCTCTGTCCTAGCGCTTCGCCGGATCCGGAAATATCCCTTCACCAGATCCGACTGGAACAAGTCGATCATCGGTCTGGTGATCCTTCTCGTCGCGTTTCTCATGGCCCTGCCCGATGCCCTTTCACTCTCATCGCGCTTCGAAGGAAATCTCGCGGTCCGGGTGCTGGTGGTGGAAGCCTTGGTCACGACCATCTCCCAATTCGTGATCCTCTTCGTTGGAGTCTCGCTGGCATGGGGCCTCTTGGTGAAAAAGGAAACCTCACCCTAAGTGAGCAAGCTGGTCTCTCTCGTTTGGCAAGTTGCAGGGAGCATCGACAGCTCCCTTGACGGTAAGCCGAAAAATGGAGTATCCAAACCATCGATGCTGGCGCACCAAAAGATTTTGATACAATCCGCCCCGGGTCCGAGTGATCCATCCCTATCCAAGCGAGCGATTCCACGCCCGACTCAAGACAGGGGCCGTATGAGGTAGTTCCTCACGTACGGATCTGCGCGGGGGGCCGGCGGCAACGGCGGTTCATACCGCAATCACCTTCTTCTTTTGTGATCACCATCGGATTCCGACCGATGTGGAACGTTCCACAGGTGTGAAATTAGGGTGATATCCCGATTCGTCTTTTCCTCTTGTTATGGCGAATCGGCATTTTCAGGGCTTTTCCACTTCCTCGTGACGCCTCCCAGCCCACCCCTTGATCTCGAAAGGAAAGACGCAAGGTCTTGAGAATTCGACTCTTGTCTCGAAACACGCAAACCGGTTCTCGGCGGTTGACGATGGGGAAGCCTTTCCCCTAACCTTCAAAAAAGCACGATTCGTCTTTTCCTACGGAAAGCCCGAATCGTCACAATACACTGTTAGCTAAGAAATGAAGAGGCCAATTGCTACAATCCTTTGCGCGGCGACATTGCCCCTCGGGATTAGTTACTACGCCGCTAGCTGGCATCAGCGTAACTACGCATGCGGATCACCGCCCGGATCTTTCGCCGAATTTGTAGGAAGAGTTGGAATGCCCGTAGCGCGTTTTCAGGCCAACATGGCCAGATCGCGTTTTGAAGCGGCTATCAGGTCACTCGGAGGCGATTTTGAATCCACGCTCAAAGATGGAAGAGTCATTCAGTTCTCAGTGGAGACCGCATCGGGTTCGGCAGTAATATCCGCAATCAATGAATACCCCGCAATTAAGCCTGGCACCTATCGACTATCCTACTACGAACCTGAGGATGAAGAATTGGTTTTAGTTGTAGGCGATATGGGATTCTTCGAGTTGATACAGCGCATAGATGGAACCCTCGACTTTAGATACTATGACCATACTAGTAAACCGATTACAGTGACGTTCACACGAATACAACCGAAACAAGAAAGCTAACAAGGCGCAGATGGCGACGCCGAGGAAGCCGTCTGATCAATTTTGGGCGTGCAAGCCGGCGCCGCCATTGCTATAACGTTAGCCAAAGAAAATGATTCCCACCCTCCATGCCGAAAGCGTCACCCTATCTCCGTTCTCACTCGGTGACGCAGGTCTCGTGCAGCAATACGCAGGCGACGCAGAGGTTGCCCGAACTACATTGAACGTGCCTCACCCGTATCCAGATGGCGCGGCGGAAAAGTGGATTGCATCTCATCTCCTACAGTATCTGGAGAAAAAGAATGCGGTTTTTGCAGTTCGATCTACCTCGGGAGACTTGTATGGGGCGATCAATCTCGGTTTGAATATGAATGACCAGATTGGGGAACTGGGATATTGGATTGGCGTCCCATTCTGGAACAAAGGCTTTTGCACGGACGCTGCCCGCAGGCTAATCCAATTTGGATTTGACGACATAGGTCTGAACAAGATTTATGCCCGGCATCTCGGCGGGAATGCCGGTTCTGGACGAGTTATGGAAAAAATCGGAATGAAGAAAGAAGGGATTCAAAGACAGCATACCATGAAGAATGGAGAGTTGAGGGATATCGTTGAATATGGCATCCTCAAATCTGAATACAAAAAGGGCTAACCATGTGATTCTGCCAACTCCGCTTCGCTCCGTGGCAGATCACCGACGTTGGCCCGAAAATGAATGATGAAGTCCTCGGCGCTTTGGTCCCAGATACCGATCTGCCTGAGATTCTAGTCGGAGCGATCGACTGGAAGGATCGTCAGATCGTACTGAGGATTAC
>NZ_JBATWY010000042.1:0-11238 GCF_049672945.1 Haloferula sp.
AGCGAGTTGCAAACTCGCTCTCCATATTGAGAGGCCGGCGATGAGGAAGGCGAAGCCGGAGAGGAAGAAGGCGGCGGAGGGGCCAAGTTGTTTGGAGGCAGCTAGGGAGCCGAGGCCGATGATTCCAGAAATGATGGCGATCAGGCGGGCTCGGTTTGATTTTCTAACAGGTGGTATTTCCTCGCTGCCGGAGGTGAGGCGGAGGGAGGCGCTGCGCTTGGATTGCTTGCGGGTGACGAACCAGATGGTGGTCATCATCAGGATGATGAAACCGATGATGCCGCCGATGATGGAAGCGGGCGAGGCGTGGAAATCGAAGAGGCGTCCGCCGCCGGTGTTCCAGATTTTTTCGAGGAAAAGCAGCAGGCCGCGGGTGTAGGCGAAGGCGAGGGCGGCTCCAAGAAGGGAGCCGAGGGTGATGATGACGAGTCCTTCGGCAAGGCGCCAGCGGAGGATGGTTTTGGCGGGGATGCCGACGGCGGTCAATAGGCCGGATTCGGTGTTGCGTTGCTCGATGTTGAAGCGGAAGAGCATCGCGGTGAGGGCGACGGCGGCAACGATGAGGAAGAAGGACATGCTCAGGAAGAGGCTGGCGATGTCGACGGGAGAGGACGCGGCGCGGTTGGCTTCGGCGGCGATGTCTTGGATGTGAAGGCCGGCGTCGGAAGGCGTCAGGGTGGCAGTGGAAAGTAGAGCCCGCTGCGCGGGAGTGCCGAGTGCCGAGTGATCAGTGATCAGTGGAGAGTCAGGCGGCTGCGCCGCGTTGGTGGGAGGCGGGGTTGATAAGGAAGAAGTAGGGATGCGCAGGGCGGTGCTGCTGCCCCAGCGGTTTTGCCAGAGTTTGGCGGCGGCGCTGTGGGTGATGAAGGCTTTCGGGGTGGCGCGGTGGTCGTCCCAGTAGGTTTCGTCCTTGTCGCGGATGCGGGTGGTGTCGAGCGGGAGTCCGCTTTCCCAGTCGGCGTTGGTTTCAGCTTCGGCGATGCCGGGGAAGTCGGGGGTCCAGAGCTTGTCGGCGACGAGGCCTTCGAGCGGAACGATGGCGCGAACGGTGAAGTCGGCGTGCTCTTCAGTGAGGACGTTGTTTTTACCAAGAACATAGTAGCTCAGCTTGACGGTGTCGCCGGGTTTGGCGGCGAGGTCATCGGCTTCCCAGGAGTTGAGGACGATTTCATTGTCCTTGAGGTCGTCGGGGAGGAAGGGGGCGAGGGTTGGGTCGGCACCGGTGACCATCGAGTAGGGGGTTTCGCGATCGTTGGCGGCGAGGGTGTTGACGAGGTAGGTGAGAGTGGGTTTGGCGTCGGGGAAGGCGCTTTGGATTTTTGCGGCGATGGCGGGGCTGAGAAAGATGCGCTCGGTGCGGATCTCGGTGGCGTCGGCGAGGGGGATGTCCTTTAGGGAGAGGCCGTAGTCGGCGATTTGGACGCTTGCTTTGACTTTGGCTTGGAAGGTATCGGGGTCAGTGGCGTCACGGGCGAGGATGAGGTTCGCGCGGTCAGGGTGCTCAATGGCCTCGGAGAGCGTGTTGATCGGGAGAAAAACCTTGGGGGCTGGGAGTTGAGTGGCGGCCAGGCTGAAGCGGCCCATCTCGTCGTCTGTTAGAATGCGGGAGACGCTGCCGCGAAGAGTGATGAGTTCGTCATCGTTCTCTGCAAGCGGAGCGTCGCCGGCGACGAGGCCGGGTTTGCGCAGGCGGAGGATGATGGTGTCGCCTGAGGAGAGGTCGAGCGTGCTGGCGAGTTGTTGGTTGATGGCCCAGTTGTCTTTGGTGAGAGGAACTGGCTCCATGTTTGTTGGAGCGAAGGACCAGAAGCGGGAGTTGATGCCGAGGAGGTCGACCTGGCCGGTGGAGCGGCCGCTGGGTTCGCTGACCTGGCCGCGAAGCTGGAGGACGGGCGCGGCGGTGTCGCTGATGTCGGCGGCGAGTTGCGCGCGGAAGAGGTTTTCGCCACCGGCGAGGATCTGCTGGGTTTTGCCGGTGCGTTGGTCGGCGATCTTGAGGAGGGTGGATTTGACGGAGTCGCCGGCGAAGAGGGCGCCGAGCAGCACCATGGTGCCGAGCGCGGAGCCGAGCAGGACGCCGAGGTAGCTGGTGCGGTGGTGCTTGAGTCCGCGGAGGATGAAGGTGAGGGCTGTCATGGTCGGGTGGTGGCCGCTGCGCGGCAGTGGCAAGTGCCGAGTGATCAGTGTGAAGTGGAAGAACCCAGCTTGAGTGGTGCTTGGGACACCGAAGATTGAGAGAGCTATTGCGACTCTTGGAGCTGGCCGTCGCGGACCTCGAGGGTGCGGCCGATGCGTTGGGCGAGGGCTTGGTTGTGGGTGACGACGAGGAGGGTGACTTTCTGGTCGCGGTTTAGATCTAACAGGAGGTCGGCGATGGTGTCGGTGGAGGCGGGGTCGAGCGAGCCGGTGGGTTCGTCGGCAAGGACGAGCTTGGGCTGGTTGACGAGGGCGCGGGCGACGGCGGTGCGGAGTTTTTCGCCGCCGGAGAGTTGCCAGGGGAGGTGGGTGAGTCGGTGTTCGAGGCCGACTTTTGTTAGGAGCTCGCGGGCGCGGTCCTGGGTTTCTTTTTCGGACTCCTGCCAGTCGCCGGCGAGCCGCGGGACGAGGACGTTCTCGAGGACGGTGAGTTGGGGGAGGAGATAGTGTTGCTGGAAGACGAAGCCGAGCGAGTGGTTGCGGAAGTGGGTGGCTTGTTCTTCGGTGAAGGTGGCGATGTCCTGATCGCCGATCGTGATCGAACCGGAGGTCGGGCGATCGAGGGCACCGAGGAGGTTGAGGAGGGTGGTTTTGCCACAGCCGGAGGGGCCGACGATGGAGGCGGCTTCGCCGTCTGCGAGTTCGAGGGTGAGGTCCTTGAGGACTTCGACGGTCTCGCCGGGGGTTTGGTAGGATTTGGAAATCTGTTTGGCGGAGATCATCAGGAAAGTTTGCTGGGTTTCAGTGTTCGGTTTTAAGGCCAAGGCAGATGATCATTGGATGATGTGCCAGCGCTTGGCTTTGACTTCGAAGGTGGGGAGGGTGTGGGAAGGGACCGCGGTGACGGGGATGCGCAAGGTGAAGGTGGAGCGGAGTTTGTGGGCGAGGTCGGCGGCGGTTTCTTCGCTGGCTTCGACTCGGAGACTGAGTTCGGAGAGGGAAGGGCGTTGGTCGATCTCGACCTGGTATTCGCCGATCTCGGGGAAGCTGCGGACGATGGCGTCGATGGCGCTGGGATGGATGTTGATGCCGCGGATGACGACCATGTCGTCGCAGCGGGACAGGACGCCGCCGTCGAGGGCGAAGTGATCGCCGTGCGGGACGGGTTTGACGAGGTCGCCGGTGCGGTAGCGGATGAGCGGTGAGCCGTGGCGGCCGAGGGTGGTGAGGACGAGTTCACCGGTCTGACCGCTGCCGGGTGTGATGCTGTTTCCGTTTTCGGGGTCGATGACTTCGCAGAAGTACGATGAGTGTCGTAGAAGAAGCAGGTCAGGTTCGTCCATGGAGCTGACGGATACGGGGCCGATCTCGGTCATGCCGTGGTGGTCGAAGACGCGGGCCTGCCAGGTGGATTCGATGGCGCGTCGGACTTCGGGGATGCTGCCGCCGGGTTCGCCGCAGACGACGATGGTGCGGACGCCGAGGGTGGCGACGGGGAGGCCGATCTTCAGGCCGACTTCGGCGAGGCGCAGGGCGTAGGTCGGGGTGCAGCAGAGGATGCGGGATTGGCTGCGTTTGAGGAGATGGAGGCGGTCTTCGGAGGAAAGTCCGCCGCCGGGGACGGCGCGGACGCCCATGCGTGTGGCGGCTTCGAAGCCGGCCCAGAAGCCGAGAAAGGGGCCGAAGGAGAAGGGGAAGAAGGCGGTGTCGCCTGATTCGACGCCGGAGCCGCGCCAGACCCATTCCCAGTTGTCGAGGATCCAGGTCCAGTTTTTGGAATCATCGAGCCAGATGAGCGGCTTGCCGCGGGTGCCGCTGGTCTGGTGATAGCGGTGGTAGGTTTCGAGCGGGAAGCTGTGGGTGGTGCCGTAGGGTGGGTGGGATTCGTGGTCGGCGGCGAGTTCGTCCTTGGTGGTGAAGGGGACGGTGGCGGTGAAGTCGGTGAGGGTTTTGAAGTGAGTGGGCAGGCCGCTGAGTTTTTCCGCGTAGAAACGGTTCGCCGGGAGGATGGTGGCGAGGAGTTCGTTGAGCTGGGTGAGTGGGTCGGGCATGGGTGCGGTGGACCGGGGAGGTAGTTCGGGCTTTGGGGGACAGGATTCAGGGGGCAGTGGTCAGAAAGGCAGAAAGGCGGAAGGGTAGAGGGCTGCGGCGGTGGTTTGGATGTCTTTCTGACCCCTGAATCCTGTCCCCTGTTCCCCAATGCTTGAGCGACTCTAACGGTCCGTTTGCACGACCGGTGGTTTTGCCGGGGCGGCGGGGGCGGGTTTGAACTTGGTGGCCATGAAGCCACCGGCGGCGGCCATGAGGATGCCGATGTAGAAGGGGATCGGGATGGCGGAGAAGCCGCCTTTGGGGGGGTGCATGGCGATGCCGACGATGGCGTTGATGATCGGGGCGCCGGCGAAGATGGTGGACATGACGAGCACGGCGACGATGCCAGGGTTCATGCCGGATTTGATGCCGGATCCCATGGCGACGAGGACGAAGAAGGCACCGATGGCTCCGAGGACGCCGGCGAAGAGGGAGAGCCACATGCCTTTCGGGGGCATGTCCCAGCTCATGTTTTTGGAAAGGAGAAGGATGGCGAGGGGGGCGAGGACGGCGACGAGGAAGTAGGCGATGCCGACGAAGAGGAAGGCCTTGTAGCGTCCGAGTTCCTTGTCGGCCATGCCCATCTGGCCGGCGTGAAGGAAGATGCCGTAGAGGCCCCAGCAGGCGACGGTGATCAGTGCGAAGTAGAGCCAGTTCATGTTTTTGGTCATTGGAGTAGAAGTGCCGAGTGATCCGCCGTCGCTCTTCGAGCTATGGCGGACAGGTCAGTGATCAGTGATCAGTGAGTGGAGTTTGGTTTTTAGCTCGTCGGGGAGTGGGACGGCTTTGATGCCTTCCTCGGTGATGGCGACGTGGGCGACGGAGAGTTTACCTTCGGCGACGAGGGTTTCTTCCTTGGAAATTTCGAAGCGGTAGCGGACGGAGCGGTTGCGGATTTCCTCAATGAAAAGGCTGATGGTAAGGAGGTCGCCGAAGCGGGCGGGGGCGCGGTAGTCGCAGGTGGCGTTGACGCGGGGCCAACCGGTTTCGAGGCCTTCGACGAGGCCGTGGAGTTCGTGGTTCAGGCTGCGGAGGAAGGAGTGCTCGCAGGCTTCCATGAAGCGGAAGAAGTTTGTGAAATGGACGATCCCGGCCATGTCGGTTTCGTAGAACTCGACGAGGCGTTGGATTTGGTGGGCGGGTGCGGACATGAGGAAATTGAAACGCCAAGACGCGAAGGGCGCCAAGGCTGGGGATGATGAGTGCTTAGTTCCAGGGGGCGAGGAGGGGGACGATTCGGCGATTGCTGAGACGGTAGATTTTGAAATCGGAGTCGATGGTCCAGACTTTGGAGTCGCGGGTGGTTTCGGCCATGCGGACGAGGCAGGCGTCGGCGAAGTCCATGGGGGTGTCGTGGTATTTCTCCAGAAGCGCAAGGACAGCCGTCTGTTCTGAGTTCAGGTCAAAGCCCGATTTCAGCATGTCGAGCCTCAGGAATTCCCGTAGGATTTCGCGGCCATTGGGAGCTTTCCGGAGGAGGTGAAAACTCTCGGATAAGACGGCTTCGCAGGTCACGAGGTCACTCGATAGGGACCTGAAACTTGCTTTGGCCCATGCATGGTGGCGGTCACGTTGATCGATGAGCGCCACGATGGCTCCCGTATCAACCAAAGTCGGCGAGTTCACTTCCCGTAATCCTCCATGTGTTTCCTATTAGTCGAAAGATCTCCCGGTCCGCCTGGTGATTCCGCCCAGTGCTTTTCGAGGATCTTCATGACCTGTTCCTTCTTGGTCTCACCTTCGACATCAGTGGAGCCTTTGAGAACGATCTCAATGCCTTCCCGAATGAGCTGGCTCATTGACACGGCGCGGATCTCAGCGATTCGCTGAAGTTTCGCTTTCTCGAGTGTGCTGACCTTAATGGATAACGTCTCGGTCATGGGATCAATGGTAGGATTGGTCTGGCAGATGTCAACTACCTGAGCCGGTGAGGGGTTTGGCGAGGGTGAGGAAGCGGTCTCGCATGGCTTCGACGCTGTAGAATTCGGTGGCGGCGCGGCGGGCGTTTTGGCTGAGAATTTTGAGCTCGGCGGGATCTTGAAGGAGCTCGTGCCAGGCGGCGGCGAGGGCTTTGGGGTCGTTCGGCGGAACGAGGTGGCCGGCTTGGCTTTGGTGGATGATTTCCTGAAAGGAGGAGGCGTCGGGCTGGACGACGGGGAGGCCGGCGGCGAGGGCTTCGATGAGGTAGAGGCCGAAGGCTTCGGGGTAGGTGGCGGGGACGCTGAAGAGGGTGAAGCGGGAAAGGATGCTGTTTTTTTCTTCTAGGGAGATGTTCGGTGACCAGATGACGTGGTCGGTGAGGCCGGCGGTGGCGAGTTGCTTTTTGAGCTCGGCGACGAGTTTTTCGTCACCGGCGGTGACGGCGCCGGCGATGTGGAGGTGGGCGTCGGGGTGTTTGAGTTCGTTGCGGAGATGGATGAAGGCTTCGACGAGGTGATGGACGCCTTTTTCGCGGATCATGCGGGCGAGGTAGCCGATGACCGGCCGCTGTGCGGCAGTGCCGAGTGCGGCCTGCTCCGTAGGAGTGCCGAGTGCCGAGTGATCAGTGATCAGTGGGGAGTTTGGCGGCTGCGCCGCGGGGGAGGAGGGCTGGGGTTGTGAAGCGGGTTGCAAACCCGCGCTCCCGAGGTTGATGCCGTTGGGGAGGACTTCGATTTTTTGGGTGGGGAGGTTCAGGCGCTGACGCATGAGGTCGGCGTAGAACTGGCTGGGGGCGATGAGCAGGTCGGCGTCGGGGAGGCGGGCGGTGAGTTCGTTCCAGCAGTCGGTTTTGAAGGGTTCGGGGAGGCCGTCGAGGAAGCTGTCTTCGCCTTGGAAGGAGCAGATGATTTTGACGTCGAGACGCTTTTTGAGCTGGCGGATCATGCCGGCTTGGAGGGCGGTGCCGAGGACGAGGATGTCGGGCTTTTCCTGGGCAAGCCAGTTGATGAGCTGGTCCATTTCTTGGCCGAAGGGGCTGTCTTCGATACGCAGCATGGCGAGGGCCATGGCGCCGTGCTCGCGGGCGGAGGTCATGTGGCTGCGCTTGGCGGCGGAGCGGAGGAGGGAGGCGTTGTTGAGGAGCTTGTGGAGGAAGGCGGGGAGGCGGAGCTTGGGGAGTTTCTGCTGGAGGAAGACGTTGATGCCGCCGAAGAAGATGGGGTTGTCGGTTTGGGGGAGTTTGTCCTCATCGAGCATCAGGGGGAGATACATCGGGAGGAGCGAGACCTCGTGACCGGCGGCGTGGAGGGATTTGGCGAGGGCGTTATCGCGCATGCAGGCTCCGCAGTAGTAGGAGCCGGTGCCGGGGGTGAGGATGGCGATGTTCACGACACAGGATTAGAGAATTGAAACGCCAAGGCGCCAAGGACGCAAAGTTTGGTAGCATCTTGTATTCGTGGCATGACCGGGCCGGTCATGGTTTTCTGGGCGATACGGAGCCTTCATTAGAGGTCGACGCGTTCAAGGTTTGAGAAAGCCTTGCGTTCATGACCGGGACGGTCATGCCACGGTCGGTGGAGTCAGACCGTTTCGGGGACTCTTCCGTAGGTGAGGGGCTCGGGGAGGCTGGCGAGCTTTTCCATGGCAGCGGCGAGGTCGCTGTAGTCTTTGCCGTCGATGTTGCCGATGAGAACGTCGGTGAGTTTGGGCCGGAGCTCGGGGTTTTGGCGGATCAGTTTCGCGAAGCTGAAGTCCTTGTCGTAGAAGGCGTAGACGATCTTGCGCATGGTCTCGATGTGGCCGCAGAGGTCTTCGCCGTATTGGGCAAAGGAGGCGGCGGAGGTGTCTCCTTTTTCAAGGGCGGCGTGGGTGGCATCGGCGGCCATTTCGCCGGACTTGAGGGCGAGGAAGACACCGCTGGAAAAGACGGGGTCGAGGAAGGCGAAGGCGTCGCCGACGAGGACGAGGCCGTCGGTGGCGCAGTGCTCGGCACGGTAACTGTATTCGCCGGCGATCCAGTACTCACCGAACTGCTCGCCGGGATCGAGGTGGTCCTTGATCCAGGCGTTGTTCTCGATTTCTCGGGCGTAGATTTCGGCGGGGTCGCGGGTCTCGCCGTCCTTGTAGAGGTAGTCGCGTTCGGCGACGATGCCGGAGCTGACGATGCCGTTGCGCAGCGGGATGTTCCAGAACCAGCCGCCTTCGGGAAGGTAGGCGATGGTGGTGGCGCCTTCGTCGAGGCCGGGGTCGCGTTTGGCGTCCTTGAAGAGCGTCCAGATGGAGATCTTGTTGAGCATGGGGTCGCGCTTGCGCCAGCCATGCTTGCGTTGGAAAAGGGCGTCGCGGCCGGTGCAGTCGAGAGTGATCGGGGCGTGGACTTTGAAGGCGTCTTCATCGCCGGTGCGGGCTTTTACGCCGATGACGCGATCGTCGTCCTTGAGGAAGTCGAGGGCGGTGGTGTTCTCGCGGACTTCAACGCCTTTCGCGCGGGCATTGTCCAAGAGCATGAGATCGAAGTTCTCACGCTCGACCTGCCAGGTGGTGGCGGCGGGGTGGTCGAAGTGTTGGAAGAAGTAGAAGGGCGCGGAAATTTTTCCGTCGGTGGTGGCGAACTGGACGGACTTTTTCTGCTGGTAGCCGATCTCGTCCATTTTTTCGACGACGCCGAGACGCTCGAGCGAGAAGTAGCAGAAGGGCATGAGCGATTCGCCGACGTGGTAGCGGGGGAACTTCGTTTTTTCCAAGAGCAGGACTTTGTGGCCCTTCTCCGCGAGAAGGGTAGCACTGGTGGTTCCGGCGGGGCCTCCTCCGATGATGATGGCGTCGTAGTCAGGCATGGCAGTTTGTAGAAAATGGAACGCCTAGACGCAAAGTTCGCCAAGGCTTGGGATGTTGTACTTCGTGGTTTGTAGTTCCGCATTTAGGCGGCCCACCTAGCCGGTTCGCCCCGCCTGAAGGCGGAACTACGAACGCTGGTGGCGTGCTCTTAAGGCGGGAGAATTTCGATGATGCGGGCGAGACAGGCTTTGTCGTCACTGCGAATCAGATGATTATAGCGTCCGTAGCAGATTTCGCCACCGGGAGATTTCGGGAAAACCTCTTTCAGTGCTTCGGCGGGGACGGTGAGAAATCCTTGGGGGTGGCTGTGGTAGGCGAGGCCGGAGGCATTGAGGATGGCCCCGAGCGGGGTGTCGCCGGCGAGGATCTTGGGGCGCAGCTCGGCGGGAAAATGATCGAGCAGGATCTCGATGAGCCCGTATTCGACGGGGCTGCGGCAGTCGGCGGCGTGGAGGGTGACTTCGCGCAGGTAACGGTTGTCGTTTTGTTCGGAATGGATGACTTCGAGGGTGATGGCATCGGCGTGGAAACGCTGGAGCTCGGAGGTCATGTCGTGGTCGTGGACGAGGAGCTGATGGTAGGGATGGGGGACGGCTTCGTCTGGGAGCCACTCGAGGGAGGTACCGGCGAGGTGGGAGCGGGAGAGGATGTTGTCCAGCTCGGCGGGGAGGTGGGGTGCGGGGGTCATTCGCTGAGGCGTTTGCGGATCCATTCGGGACTTCGTCGGTTGTCGATCACGGCGATGACGGAGATCGTTTCGCGGTCGAATCGGTAATAAATCAGATGGGGAAAGTTCCGGCAGTTCGAGCGGTGAAAACCGCCAATCTGTCTGTGAGTGCCAGCCATCCAGCGAAGGCTTTCGATTTCGGCCTTTATCGAAATGAGAAAATAGTCCCCAGCACCCGTTTCTTGCTTTTCGTAGAAAACGAACCCTTCAGCGAGGTCGTTGCGAGCCTCGGGTGTGAGGTCGATCCGAATCATCTTCCGATGGAATCCTTTACGGCGTCCCAATCGAGCATCTTCGATTCACCTGATTCAACTTTTGCCCATCTATGACGAACGAGTTCAAGGTGGTCTTCACGAAACTCGTCTGCGTCGGCTTTCTGGCGCATGTCCTCCCAGAGAGCATCCATCAGTTGGAGCTTCTCGCGGCCGGACAATTTCGAAACTTCTGCGAGGTTCATGATAGTGTTAATTTACCGCGACTTGGATGGGAATGCGAGCGGGAGTTTGGCGGATCGAAGCGGGTCGCTCCTGCCACAGGTGTTCAGACAATCTGGTCGGTGACGTGTTGGGGGAGGAAGAAGTCGTGGAGAAGGTTGTCGACGCAGAGGAGGCCGTCTCGGGTGAGGAGGATCTTGCCGTCTTCGACATTGAGCAGGCCTTCGTCGTGGATCTGGGCGAGCTGGTTCTTGAAGCGGTCGAGGATATCGACGCCGAACTTGCTGGTGAAGTCGCCGGCGTCGACCTTGCCGAGTTTCATCTTCAGGATGAACTCGCGGATCATGCGCTCTTCTTCAGTGGTCTGCAGGGCGCGCTTGATCGGCATGCGGCCTTCGTCGAGGGCCTTGTCGTAGTCGTCGATCTCGGTGAAGTTCTGGTAGTGGACGCCTTTTGCATGCGAGAAAGAGGCGACACCCAAGCCTAACAGATCGGCTCCTCCCCAGAGGGAATCGCGGTAGATGAACTTGGTGCGGCTGGGGTCTTTCACGGCGGTGTAGCCGGAGGAGATGGTGTAGCCGTTGGCTTCGAGGGCGGCGAAGGCCTCCTTGACCCAGCGGCGTTTGGTTTCCCAATCGGCGATCGGGGCGACGAGGCTACCGCTGGCTTTCATGTCCTTGTAGATGCCGGTGTTATACGGCACTTCCATTTGGTAAATGGTGACGCTGTCGGGCTGGAGTTCGAGGGTCTTCTCGATGTTGATCTGCCAGTTCTCCTCGGTCTCTTCGAGCATGCCGGCGATGAGGTCGATGTTGACCTGATCGAAGCCCTCGGCGCGGATGCGTTCGTAGGCGCGATAGACTTCCTTGGTGCGGTGGGCGCGACCGTTGATTTCGAGGATGCGGTCGTCGAAGTTCTCGATGCCGAGGGAAAGGCGGGTGACGCCGATGTCCTTGATCGCTTTGACCTTGTTGGGATTGAGCGTGCCGGGTTCGGCTTCGAAGGCGATTTCCTCGGCGGCATCCCACGGGAGCAGCGCCTTCATGCGGTCGGTCAGGTCGACGAGCTGGCTGGGGGAAAGGTAGCTCGGGG
>NZ_JBATWY010000043.1:0-11415 GCF_049672945.1 Haloferula sp.
CCGCCGTTGACGTCGTCGCTGAGATCGCTCTCGATGGCATTGGCCGCGGTGCTGGTGCCGCCGAGTTGCAGGGTCTTGGTCTGTGTGGCGGTGGCGCCATTGGTGAAGGGACCAGTGAAAACAAGAGCGCCGCTGCCATTGTTGCTGATCTTGGCGGTGGAGTTCAGCGAGGACGCCAGGTTGATGGTGCGGTCGGTTGAGGAATCGCCTGATCCGGTGTAAACAAGCACTCCGCCCGATCCACTGCCAGACGCTCCCAGTCGGATCGTCGAGCCCGCACCTGCGGCACTGGGCACGGTGCTGTTGGCGATGGAAGTCACGGCAAGCGTGGCCGCGTTGTAAACCGCGCTTTCCCCGAGGTAGGAATTGCCGGCATTCGTGAGGGTGAGGGTTCCGGCACCCTGAGAGGCGGCCACCGATCGAGCGGTCGCTGTGGCATCACTCACAAGTCCATTGATGGTCAGGTGATGGTTGGTGCCCATGCCCCAGAGCAGGTTGGTGTTCAACCTGAGCCCGAGATCGATGGCATCGGTAATGCTGCCAGTGGAGACATTCGCCGAAGAGCGGGTGCCCGCACCCGCGATTGTGATCTGGTTCCCAGTGAGGGTAAAAGCCTCGCCGGTGTTCGTATTTCCAAAGGATATTCCAGAGAACAGGCTGTTGTTGGGGAAATCGTTGTTAGTGGAAGGCTGGATGGTGCCTGTGAAAATGACGGTTGCCGTGTTTGCCGGAGTGGGCGGAGTGCCGCCCCAGTTGTCTCCCGTGGTCCAATTGCTGTCCCCCGCCCCACCGTTCCAAGTGTAGTCAGTGGCCAGAGCTGCCGTCGGGCAAATAAAAGTAACCAAGAGCGGAGTGATGGCAGCGGAAAGCCACGGTAATACAAGTTTATTGGGGTTCATCTTAGGCTAGTGGGTTTTGCTGTTTTCCATGAGAGGCTCCCCGGAGCACGGGCAAAGTCCTCCCGCAGCATGCAAATGGGGCTTTGAATCAGTAAATAATCTACCATGGCCCAGTGCCCACCGTGCTGTCCATCATGTGTTCACATGATGGTGAGATCGGGCGTTTGGAATACCGTATAGTTTTGCGAAACTAGCCACCCTCGGGAGGTGACAGCTATCATCAGGCACTAAGAACCCATCCATCATGAAAAACTTTCGAGCACCCATTCTGTTCTCCATCTTTGCAGCCGCAACCGTGATAACCGCTTCTTCCGAACTGCCATCGGTCAATGACCGTCATTGGATCGGGACTTTTGCCGGCTTTGAGAACCGCAGCCTGCGCTTCCAGTTTCTCCCGGACGGCTCGGCCATCATTCACCCGCTTTTCAAGGACAAAGAGACCTACCCCTACGTCAGGATCCCAATATCCATCACGCTGGAAGAATCGCTCGTCGATGGATCCACCAAACTCCATCCCGTGCTTCCAGAAAGCCTCGAGTCCCCCGACAAGCCGACCGTGAAACTCAAGGAAACCACTGTGAAAGGCAGCTTCGAGGGTGGCGGGACATTCGAGCTAACACTTGCGCAG
Organism: Haloferula sp.; assembly: GCF_049672945.1. Classification (NCBI taxonomy): domain Bacteria; kingdom Pseudomonadati; phylum Verrucomicrobiota; class Verrucomicrobiia; order Verrucomicrobiales; family Verrucomicrobiaceae; genus Haloferula; species Haloferula sp. Next base: position 1,528 of record NZ_JBATWY010000043.1, read on the forward strand.
AAAAGCGGCGCGGTCCTTCTGAGTGGAAGACTGCTCGATTTAGGCAATCTCGATAGCAGTAGCGTCCGACTGCGAATCACTGCGGAGATGCTGAATTTCTATGGCAAGGACGAACGACGGCTAGAGAACGATCCGAAGGCCTTCGCTGAGGTCGTCGCCGAATCCTCGCTCACCTACACCACCAAGGACCGCAAGCAAACAAGTCTGGATTTCTCGCAATCCATCAACGGCCCCAGCACAACCGTATCAGGCGTCATGGACGCCTCCGTCGAGCTCGCCGCTGTGGGACCAAAGGTCTTTGGTTTTACCGCGTCCGGACTCTCGTCCCTGCGTCTTGAACCGCGACGGAACGGACCACTACACAAGGGTTTCTTCGTGATCTGGAGTCCTGGCGACAGTGGCAAGACGGGAAACGAGGCCACATTCTCCATCCAAGTTAAATGACAAGGCGTTAAAAAGAGAAAATCACAAACTCATGAAATTGAAATCCCCGAGCCAATTTTTGCTGTTATTACTCTTGGGGCAATTTGCTATCCCCACCTCGTCGGCATCGAATACGGCCATTACGAAGCCAAATGTCTTGTTTATAGCGATTGATGACCTACGCCCCGAGATTGGCTGTTACGGATCAAAGCAAATAGAGACACCGAATCTTGATAGGCTAGCAGGGAACGGGACGCTTTTTTTAAACGCTTATTGCAATGTTGCGGTCTGTGGAGCATCTCGTGCGAGCCTGATGACAAGCCTGAGGCCTATCCCCAATAGACGATTCACTTCCTACACGAGTCGTGCGGATGCTGATGCTTCCGGGATTGTCACGCTGCCCGAGCACTTCAAGACGTTTGGCTATCACACCCTCAGCAATGGAAAGGTTTTTCATATGCGGGAAGACTCCCCGCAATCATGGTCGGAAGAGGCCTGGAGGACGTATGGGAGCAACGGTCAAGAACCCCAGCTCTACAACAAATACGATATGTGGCTGGACCCAGGTTCGGCACGTCTGGTCAATAACAAGCGAGGGCCTTTTTATGAAGCAGCGGATGTTGCGGATAACGCTTATTATGACGGTAGGGTGTGCGACAAAACGATAGACGACCTAAAGCGTCTGGCGAAAGGCAACCAGCCCTTCTTCCTGGCATGTGGTTTCTGGCGCCCTCACCTCCCGTTCAACGCCCCGAAAAAGTATTGGGATCTCTATGATCGGAAGAAAATCGAGATTGCCGCCAATCGTCATCTGCCAAAAGACGCGCCGAAGGGGCTGAGAGGCTCGAATGAACTCAAGAATCAATATGCAGCCAATGATGGATTCCCAGACGACGAGGAATTTCATCGTCTCGCCCGTCACGGATATTTTGCCTGCGTCAGTTACATCGATGCCCAGGTGGGAAAAATCATGGAGACACTGGAAGAGCTGGGATTAAATGATAACACCATCGTCATTGTGTGGGGCGATCATGGGTTTCATTTGGGCGAACACAATCTTTGGGGGAAACACAACACGATGAAGCACTCCGTGCGCGCGCCACTGATTATCCGGCAGCCCGGAAAAGAGGCTCAGCGCCTCGATCAAATTGTTGAATTCGTTGATGTGTATCCAACGCTTTGCGATCTGGCATCGCTCCCGATTCCAACTCACTGTGAAGGCAAGAGCATCAAACCGATCATGACTGACCCGTCAGCAGCCCACAAGGAAGCGGTGTTCACTTCATTTGGAAGCGTATATTCAGTAAAAACCAAAAACTTTCTCTACTCGGAATGGGTGGCAGGCCCCCCGGCCAGAATGCTCTACGACCACCGGAAAGACCCGGAGGAAAACGTAAATGTTGCCGAATCGGCGGAATACACCGAGGAGGTTAACCGTCATCACGAAATTTTTGAAGATCTTCGGAAGACCTGGAATCCGTAACTCATTGATTACCCCCTAAACCGCAATAACGCGGCCAACGACGGTGGCTCATTGAAGCCGCCAGGGAGAAACGAAGGCATCATAGATTAAGTCCATAAATAAAGTAATAACATGAAGAAGAGCGCACTGAAATTGGTCGGCATCCTCTGTGGTATGTATTTGTCCGCAGCCCTTTCGCATGGAGCCACGCCACCCAATTTCGTGATCGTTCTGGGCGACGATATTAACCGCGACAATCTCGGCTGTTATGGAGGCGGGGTGACATGCGACACACCGCAACTTGATCGGTTGGCCAAGAACGGCGTGCGGTTTGATCGAGCCTATACCTCAGTCGCCATGTGCGCCCCATTTCGCCAGGAACTGTACAGCGGTCGGACTCCGTGGCGCACAAAATCGTTTTTGAATCACTCGCACTCAACGGAGGACACCAAGAGCCTTCCTCACTATTTGACCCCCTTGGGATACCGAGTGGCCTTGCTTGGAAAGTCGCACATTGGCCCTCACAAGGCGTATCCATTCAAGTATCTTGGAAACACGGATGATAACGCAGTCTTTTTTGACAAGACAAAAGAGTTTATCGAGACATGCCGCAAAGAGAACAGGCCCTTCTGTCTGGTAATCGCTTCCAACGATGCGCATGGCCCCAATACGAATGGGGATGCCAGCGCCTATGAGCCGGAGTCCCTGAAAATCCCACCCTATTGGATTGACACCCTGGAGTTGCGCAAAAGTTTGCCCGCCTATCTGGCGGAGGTGACAAACTTCGATGCCCTCGTCGGAATGGTGCGCGGCTATCTGGACGATTCAGGTCTCGCAAAAGAAACCGTTCTTTTTGCCTGCACCGAACAGGGCTCCCACTTCCCGTTCTCAAAGTGGTCCTGCTATGACAACGGCCTGCACACCGGACTAATTGCCTACGCCCCCGGTCGTATCCTGAGCGGACACGTTTCCGACGAGTTGTTTTGGATGTGTGACGTGGCCCCGACGATTGTCGAAATGGCTGGCGGCACTTTTGCAGCAGATGCCTTTGATGGGAAGAGCCAGGTGGCGAATCTCACCGGTCCCGCAACACGCGTCCACGAGTATGTTTTCGGAGCTTTCACCAACAAGGGGATTATTGGCAGCAAGGAAAGGATTTACCCGATCCGAAGCGTGCGCGATGGCCGTTACAGTCTGATCTATTCTCCCATGAGCAGCGCAGTGACTTCAAACGTGACGATTGATGAAGCACTCGGTCTCCTGCAGCAGGGTGCCACGAAAAGGATCAGGAAAGTGAAGACGGTGGCAGGATCCTGGGTCAAGTCCGAGGGGGCGGAACACCCCTTGGTGCGGAGGCTCCATCACCGGCCGGAGTTTGCCCTCTATGACCGGCAAGCAGATCCCTATGAGCTCAACGATCTAAGCGAAAACCCCGAGTACGAGCCCGTCCTTGAACGATTGAAATCCGCCCTGTTTGAATTTCTCGAGGCCAAGGGCGATGCCGATCCAGTAAAGACCGAAACAGTCATCAAAAGGTCAGGAAATGAATAGAAAGCTATTATCGAATTTGTGCACCCCTATTTTGATATTTTAGACAGCAAAATTCTCGACATTCAGCCTCCGAGCAAAATCATGGCTAGCCTCAATGGGTATAGCTTGACCTCTCAGTATTCGACCGGGATCACGTAAACACATGATAGACGGACCTTGCCTCCGTGATTGGATTAGAAACCTGCCTCCCTCGCCTTTTGCACACCAAAAGGATTGGCGCTTACTGTAAGTCAGGCTTCCGGCCCCTCTGCTAATAAGAACCCCTACAATGCAAACATCGAGCCCATCCAGACCAAGCCTCTCCCGCCGCGAGCACCTGGGAATGAAGAATTACGCGACTCATGGTGGCTTCGCTCTCATCGCTACCCTGTCAATTCTCATTCTCCTCACGGTCATCGCGGTGGGATTGCTCTCCCTTTCCACTCTGAGCCTCAGGTCTAGCACTCAGGGCGCCGCTCGAGCCGAGGCACAGTCCAATGCCCGACTCGCACTCGAACTCGCCATCGGCGAGCTCCAAAAGCAACTGGGGCCTGACCAAAACATCACAGCCCCATCATCGATCCTCGACGGAAATCCCGACACTGACTCCCCCGACAGCCTCAGCCATCCCCATTTGACCGGCGTCTGGCAATCCCGGGTCACCGAAAGCGGCGGTGTCCTCATCCCCGAAAGTCTCGAATCCACTCCCAGCTACGACCGTGAGGAGCCCTTCCAGCGCTGGCTTGTTTCTGGTGCAGAGCCGGAGCAGTTGTCACAGCTGTCCTTCGCTCAAAGTGGAGCATTCGAGGAACGCGTGCCCATGGTCACCACCACCCCGCCCAGCGGCTCCAGCTCAAGTGACTCGGTCGTTTACGCAGGCAAGATCCCTACCAGGCGTGGGTCCTTCGCATGGTGGGTAGGCGACGAAAATTGCAAGGCCCGCATCAACATGAGCAACCAACTCGACCGAGGAACGATCGACGAAAGCCTGGCAGACCTGCTTGCAAGCTTTGCCACCCCCGGGCCCCACGGTCCTCGATCACTCCCTGCACTCGAAAAGTTCGAGACAAATTCTGAGGATTCAGACAAACAAATCACTCGAAACACCCTGGATCTAGCCGACGACATCACCGCCTCTTCCTCCGAACTCTTCCACGACATCACTCCATGGTCCAACAGCGTGCTGACCAGTGTCACCTCGGGAACGCTTCGACAGGACTTGAACCTATTCTTGGAACGCGACGACATCGACTGGGAGCAGGATTGGCCAAGACCCTCCCGCAAATCCCCCCAAGGCCCGAAAGGCCCGCTCGGGCCCAACGATCAGTACGCCCTGAGCACCGCCGCAGAGTTCGACGTCCTACCTTGGAAGGCCCTCCACCATTACTACAACATGCACCGGAATCTTGTCTTTCAATCTCCCGGACTGCACGTGGATTCAATCAACGGACTCAACTCGATCAATCCCATCACCAATCCCGAATGGAATTCGGGCGTTAACTACATCAGCCCCATCGTGGTCAGGATTCAGATGCTCATTTCCTACTCCACTGAACTGATCGCAAAAGCCAGTGCCACGAAGAGCCGCTATCGCCTCCTCATGCACGCGTATCCCGTCCTGACAGTCTGGAACCCCTTTAATGTCGGAATGAATGTCGATCAGTTCAGTGTCTTCCTCCACACCATTCCTCTGGAGCACAAGTTCTTCGTCGGGGACAATCAGTTCATGATCACCTCCGGCTCCAACCCAAAGACCGGTGCCTACAATTGGGACTGGCCACTTGGAAACATGACGCTGCGCGTCGGCCCCGAATCCAGCCTCTACCTCAAACCCGGCGAAGCAAGGGCCCTCACCTACCGCTCTTCCAAGGACGCAGAATTCCATGCTCACGACATGACCACCCAGCGCTTTTCCTGGAGCCCGGATCGCCCCGGGCAGGCCCGCGACCTCGGCATCATCACCGCCAGCCCTGATGAGCGCATCAGAATCGAAACCACTGCCTCCACCTGGGAGAATTCTAATACTTCCTACAAAGTTCAACAGTTTCAAACCACTTTCGATTTCCGAACCGAGGGGAAGAAGGTGCACACGGGACATGGCGGAGTCTGGAAGACGCAGTTGTTCTCCTCCCAAGTGGCGTGGAGGCACGAAGCTGCGAATCCGGCAGCCGCCAAAATTTCCAAGGAAAACTTCCCCGGCAGTTCCTTAAGCGATCTCGACCGTGCTCCCAGCCCCATCATCCACCTCGACGTCCGACTCAAGACCTTGGACGAAGAGCAGCTTCCAAACAAGACCTGGTTCCAGTGCATGCCCTCCCACCCTTACGCCGCAGCAACATCGACCCAGAAACACTCCAGTCGCGGCGTCGATGCAAGCACCACCTTCTTCGCTCACCCCTTCAGTGTAACATTCAATCAAGTCAGCTCCGAAGAAGGCCTGTTCTCCAGAGTCCCCTACTTCGGCACCAGCCACACGCCCTCCGGACAAACCTTCATCACCGATCGCGAAGCTCCGCTCGTCCCCCTCACCTCCCTCGCCCAACTCCAGAACCTTCCCCAGAATCCGATCGAGGGCCTCAACTGGAGCGGCTACTACATGCAGAATCATGCCATCGGCAACTCCTATGCCTCACCAGGGCTCGAGTCTGATCAAATCAAGGAACGCTCCTTCCCTTTTTATCTCGGTCAGTATTTCGCATGGCAAGGCGGCGACATCACCGGCGGACTTCACAACCGGGCCGGCTTCAACAACGATGAGTGGAGCGTCGGAATCGCTCCGGCATCCGTGATCGATCGAAGCTACGCGGCAAACCACCTGCTTTTCGATGACTACTTCTTCTCCTCACTCGCTCCCAAGAGCAACGACTTCTATGAAAAATTCGGCTCAAAACCCAGCAGCCTGGCCGATGTGGCGAAGAATGTCTTCGAAGATCAAAAAGACCTGCCCAACGCCACCTACAAACCCCACTACCCAGTCGGAACCACCGCCGACTCCGTCCTCGAAGAACTTCTCGACAGCGACGCCGTCAAACCGGACGCTTATCGAAAAATCGCCGCCTACCTCGAAACTCAGGGTGGATTCAACGTCAATTCCACTTCCGTTGCCGCCTGGTCCATAATGCTCGGCTCAGCCCACTTGAAAAGGCCCGTGTTTCTCGACTCGAACGGCTCCGGCAATCCAAACATCAGCGATGCCGGCAAGTTCATCGTCAGCCGGTTCACCATGCCGAATGCCCAAGCCTCCGGCAACGGCTCCGCAAATGATGCTGATCGCTGGGTCGGATATCATGAACTCTCCGCCGACCAAATTCAACAACTGGCCACCGCCATCGTCAAACAAGTGAAAATTCGCGGACCGTTCCGTAGCCTCGGGGAGTTTCTCAATCGCCGACTCACAGCCGACGAAGACCTAGCCCTTTCTGGAGCCCTTCAGGCCGCACTCGACGATCCCGATGTCGACATCAACGACAAATACCGAGACTACCAACTGACCTCCGCAGACCTCGCCGATGCCAACTACAAATTCCAGAAAGCTGCCCTAGGTTCCCGCTATCAGGGCACACCCGCCTATGTATCGCAGGCAGACCTGCTCATGGCCCTAGCCCCTATTATCAATGCCCGTTCCGACACCTTCACCATCCGGGCCTACGGAGAATCCATCAGCGAAGACGGCACCGTTCAAGCCAAGGCGTGGTGCGAAGCAGTCGTCCAGCGTACTCCAGCCTATGTCAATCCCTCCGACGAACCCTGGACCGCAGCTCGGGATCTAGGATCCACCGTCAACAAGACCTTCGGCCGACGCTTCATCCTCAAGTCACTCAGATGGTTGAGCCCAGCCGAACTCGAAACCATTTGAGACCGTTCACATGCTCCGGATCACCATTCTATTACTTCTTCTCGGCTCCTCTCTCGCGGGACTCGCCCAATCCGAACCCATCGACAGCATTCGATTCAAAGTAACCCGCTTCGACCCAGCCGACAGACCACCCCCGGAATTTCGAATTGGAGCCGGAGAAAAGGCAACCAACGTAGTAATACCGCTAACCCATATAGCCGGGCCATTTAAAGCCACTCTCCGCGCCGGTCGCATCCTCGACTTTTTTTTACCACAGGGCGAGAAACCCGAGTTCTCCGTCGCCATTCCCGGTGAGGCGACACGCGACCTTCTTCTTGTTCTTGTCCCCAAAGGAGACACGTTCAAAGTCATTCCAATCCACGCCCCTTTGTCAAAATTCAAAGGTGGGGATCGATTCATCGTAAATGCCACATCATCCGAAATGGTCGCCAAATTTGGTAAGAGCGCCAAGCCTCAGCGAATCAAACCGGGCGGATCCACCATCCTAGCCGGCCCCAGAGAAGCGAAAATGAAGATGGTCGATGTGGACATTAAGGAACAAACCCCTGAGAAGGACTGGAAACTCGTCATTACCGAAACATGGGCCTGCGATCCCCGCTTCAGAAAATTCCTCTTTCTCTACCGCTCACCCAAGAACACGCACATCCTCTTTCACTCCGTCTCCGAACGAATCACCACACCCCAGCCAAAACCGTAGCTGATGTCATTGCCGTCACAATTGGCATCACTGCGGGGTTAGCTCCTAGCTAGACACGAAGCAACATAGCTTACGTTTCCAATGCTCAACCGCGATCACGTAAACACATGATGGACGAATCATACTTGCCTGATAGCTATGAACCCTAACCTTAAGCTTTGTCATCGTGCGCTCCTTTTGACCGAGATCATCAGATTCCGACAAAGAAAAGAAAGTTCCTGCTCCAATTTACCCAACAAAACCTAGAAATCGAACACACGGTCGGGCCTAGCTTATCGCCTCACTCACTACCCCGTTCAGCCTGACCCTAGGACTGCCCGATATCCCGGTAGCATGATATACATTGCTTGCTGCCCGAACCGGCTAAGACAATTTGTCAAAATGAATCAGCACTTAAAATCTATAAACTCATGGACTCATGGAGCCTTTGCTGTAGCCGCCTTTTTCGCGCTTCTTCTTTCAAGCGACACCGTTTTCGCAGAAGCAAAGCCCAAGATCATTAACTATGACGCCGGCCCCCAGATGGAAAGCCGACTTAGCATCGCTCAGTTCAGGCTTTGGATCCCGCCCACAATAGAGTCCAAGATAAACGGCGTCTTCATAATCACTCCGGGACGGAATAACGACGGTCGAAATTTTATCCACCAAAAGGAATTTCAGGAACTCGCAGAAAGTTGGGGATTTGCCATTATGGGCAATTTCCTCAAAGGAACTCCTAATGATAAGGATACCTATCAAATGGATTTCAGGGGAGCCACAGCCAATGTTCTAGTTCAAGCGCTGAAAAAATTCTCGGAAATATCAGACCACAATGAGTTGGCCTCAGCCCCAATATTTCTTTTTGGGATCTCTGCAGGGGGAAATGTTAGCGTTCAGTTTCCTGGTTTCTTCCCGGAAAGAACCATCGGAGTCGCAGCTTATGTTCCGACGGCAGGCCCAGGCATCAACGCCTCAAAGAAACTGAGAACCCCAATGCTTATTGCAATTGGAGCGAAGGACAAAAAGGAATGGGTTAGATTCAGCGAAATCATGTGGGGTAAGTATGGAAGCAAATCAATCTGGACCTACGCCAAACACAAAGACCTCGGCCATCAGGGCAGGCAGGCTTTTGGATTAGGTTTTTCATACGCGGACTCAGTCCTACATCAGCGGTTGGTTCCCGCAGAAAATGGTGGGTATGAAGATAAGCTGGCGGATCTCTCCCCCACCTGGGCAGGTGACTTGAATTCTTATGGCATCCAAGAAGTTAAGACAGGTATTCTTCCCTTGAATACATGCTGGCTTCCAGACGAAAAAACCGCAAAGGCATGGAAAAAATACCTGGAGACCGTGTTTTCGCAATAGCCCTACTCCCACGCATATCTTCGAGCGCGAAGTCGCTCTAGCGAAGTAACAGAAATTCGTTCAATTCCAACTTGGACGGGAAACAAAATAGAATAAACAACAAATGAAAAATATCTGTGTATTACTGTTGATGCTGTTTTCATCAGCCATCGTTCAAGGACAACAACCGAGAGGAGGAATCCTTAACCAACAAGCACCAGAGTGGGAGGTGGACAAATGGCTCAACCTACCCGAAGGCAAGGACACATTGACACTTGCCGACTATAAGGGGAAAGTTGTCTTCCTCTGCTTTTTCCAATCTTGGTGCCCAGCCTGCATCGGCAAAGGCCTTCCCGACCTAAAAGATCTGCAGACTAAATACAAAAACAACGAAGACGTTGCGCTTGTTGCCGTTCAAACTGTTTTTGAGGGACATGACACCAACACCATGGAAGCAGCCGAGAAAATTGCCAAAAAATTCAAATTGAAAATGCCGATTGGGCAGAGTGGGGAAAAAGGCAAAAGATCTGCTATCAAGAAAAACTATAAGGCACCCGGAACTCCCTGGTCGATCATTATTGGTAAAGATGGAAAAGT
>NZ_JBATWY010000044.1:0-1937 GCF_049672945.1 Haloferula sp.
CATACCCAAGATCATCCGCATAGATCACGACAATGTTGGGCAACTGTTGGGGAATATCATCGGCTCCCAACGCCGGAACAAATTGTCCAAGCAGAGTAAAGATCAAGACCATCTTGATCGTGATTCGTATGTATTGTTTCTTCATAAAGCTCACTCTTTCTCGCCAACGCCAAAGTCCTCTCACACCTGCCCGGGGGCGAGGCTTCGACTGCGGGTTAAGGTTTGAATGGCCATGACGGATTTGAACTCGCAGCGGTCAGGTGTTGAGACGCCTTGTTGAGCCTTTTTGTAAGGCGGAACTCATCTCGAGCTTTCAGTTTCTCCTACAAGCCATTTGGCCGCTTCCAGTTCCCCTCTCAATCGCAAGTGATCTATGTAGCGGCTCATCAGGTCTGGGTCATTCGAGAGAATGTCTTGTGCGTTGCCAAAGTTCTCGATGACTTGCCGGAGTTCTTGGCGCTCAGCGACAATGGATTCTCTCGCTTGGCTGACGGTGAGCCCCTCATAAAGAGACGGAGCCTCGTCAGAAAGCCCGCTCAGGGTCGCTTCCTCCAAGGCCATTCCGACAAATTGGTCGATCATCGTTCCTGATCTCGATTGATCGGCCAGTCGCTGCCCCATCGATGCCGTCAAAGAACGGAGTTCCGAGGCCTCCTCTGGCGACCTGGAGCCCTCCATGTCTTTCAGTGAATTCGCCAAAGAGCGCAAATCAGAGAGATACCCTAATTTGAAATCGAAGGCGCTTCTGATCTTGGCTGCATCAGGAGAAAGACCTGCTGCGATATACGCATCCTCCGTGCCCAATTGCGTTGCAATTCTGAAGTCATCCATCCTGTATCGGTCGGTCGTTCCTCTCAGGATCTCAATGGCGGCATCTGATTGGCCGGCATCCAACAAATGCGATGCAGAGATGAACGCGGCTAGAGCATTGTCGGGATCTGCTGCAAGAAGTCGTTTGCTCATTGCGAGACGTTCTTCTCCGGAAAATGCAGAAAAAGTTGCGCCAATAAACAGTAGATGGCGATTCGCGGGATCTGCTTCGATCCCCTGACGAATTAGGTCCGGATCATTAGTAAGTAATCCCGCTATGACCAACGCCTCAGCGAAGGAACGAGAATCGCCCTTTTTGCTTTCCAGCCACGGCTCAAGCTCCTTACCCGTAACCGGCTTCGAGAGTTCTGAATCAATGGTCGGCTGATTGCCTCCGGGACGGACGCTTGGCCGCAGAACAATGCCCGGACGACTCTCATTCCTCCCGGGCATTCTCCCATCGGCGGTGGCGGCATCGCTGTCAGCTGTGCCTGATGGCCACAAAACTACCGCCAATATTCCAAGTGCGGCGGCAAACAGATGAGTAAGGAGGGGTTTCATTATTCTGGCCTCAACGTCAAAGTCCTCTCACACCTGCCCGAGGGCGAGGCTTCGACTGTGGGTTGAAGGTTGGATGATCATGACGGATTGAACTCGCGGCGGGGCAGGTGTTGAGAGCGACGTATTGTTGAACAGAGCCGCTGCGCGGCAATTCCGTTTAGAGGGTATTGCAGGGGTGAAGCGAAGTCGTCAGGGCTCACTAATGTCAAAAAATGATAATACACCAAAACGACTCGCTTCGGCGCAATGGTATCTGGACTTCAACCGCTTTGTCCAACTCAAAGGTCTGGCCAAGCGCACTCGCCAAACCTACTTCGGCTGGGTCCACCAACTCGCCGACCACTTCCCGAAAGAGGACATCTCGAAGCTCCCGCCCGAACGCGTCCTCGACTTCCTGATCCACATCCAGGACGAACGCAAACTCCGGCCCAGCACCGTCAATCAGGCGGTTTGCTCCCTGCGCACGCTCTATCGGGACCACCTCGGAATCGACTGGGACATCTGGAAGAAGATCAAAATCAAGTTCGACGAACCGCTCCCTCACGTGCTCACCCGCGATGAGGTCG
>NZ_JBATWY010000045.1:0-2149 GCF_049672945.1 Haloferula sp.
GTTTCTACTGGCTAGGTTTTGAAACATCAGGTCTTACACCTGATAAGAAGCGCCTTGCTTGGCTCGGCGCACAACGTCAAAACTGAGGCGATCCCGGTAGCTGCACCTGAAAGGCCACGGGCATTCAACCAGCTTCCGCAGCTGGCGGCAAGCACGCAACAAAGCCGCTGATAGGGGTCGCCCTCCAGTGCCTTGTTAGCGATTGCATTTTGTTTCGTGGGTTGAGGTCGCAAACCGGACCAGCCCGTATCCGAAGAGGAATAGTCCCAGATACTCGGCGTGTTGGATGACCATGGCTGTCCGACCCAAGGGTGAACTCCAGAGGAAATCGTCGACCCAATATTCAGCGGTCTCAGCAGCAAGCACAACTATGTCAGCGATCAGCACCAAGGCAGAACCTACCAGCAAGCAAAGGACAGGAACTCCCCGATAACGCTTGTGGAACTTCGAGGCCGCTAATGCGATCAGAATCCAGCCTGCAACACCGCTGAGGTGGAACCTGAAGGTATCGAGGTAGCTGACGAAGGCGGATCTCTCAACTTCATGGCCGACATGGAGAAATTGATCTTCGCCTGCTTCCTGCACGGCTTGTCTGTGGCCGCTGAAGTATCCAGCGCCGAATCCGCCGACGAGACATAGAGCGAGGAGGATGCTGGCGGCGACAACAATGAGGAGTTCGCGTCGGCCGTTCATTTCTTCGCTAACGTCGAAGTCCTCTCACTCCTGCCCGAGGGCGAGACTTCGATTGCGGGTTGAAGGTTGAATGGTCATGACAGATTGAACTCGCGGCGGGGCAGGTGTTGAGAGCGACGCCTTGTTAGGGCTATTTTGTTTCGACCTCCTCGGATAGGAAGAACCGTTGCTTCCCGGTTGCAACATCCAATGCGCCCATTCTAGCGATACCTTTGTTGTAATCGGAGAAGTAGATTACTCCATCCATTACTGGTGTCCGGTGCAGTTGGAAGTGCTCCCAAAGCTTAGTTCCGTCTGGACGAAAGCAAGCTGTGCGATAGAGCGCGTCCGTGATTAACAGATCTCCAGCCGTCTCGGAGCTAGCGGCCTCAATCACCTTAACAGCCCGGCTCTCGATTACCTTCAGATCTGGAACACTGATCTTATAAAGAGTCTGCTTGCTTTGATTGAAGTCTGCGAAGTTCAGTTCTGAGGTGAGATACGTCAAATCTCCATTGTCGTCGCGGAGACCACTTGGGCCCATTGCATCCTCGGGCTTCACTGCTGGACGGCGTCTCACCTCTCCAGTGGCGATGTCAATAACCACTAGGTCTGAGGCATCGTCGCTGACGATGTAATCACCACAGCGGACCACGTAGTGGTGAGGGTATGGCTGATACTCATATTCAACTGACCAAACCTTCTTCATCGTCTGACGGTCAAACGCTTCGAGCCAGCCCTTCGAAAAGGAATAGCCTCCCCCCTCGGCGGCCTTGCGACGGCCCTTCGCGAGCACAACCAGATCCTGATCTGCATATGCCATCGTCTCCCCGAGCTTCTCTGTCGCCAAGCAAACGTAAGTAGCGCCATCGAAAAGCGCTAAGGCTGGATCCTCGCCATCAAGCGGTCCCCAGAATAGGTTGGCTTCAGGGGAGTATCGCACCCACTTCACCTTCGGGTCTGCACTAAATAGAGTCTCAGAACTGCCACCTTTCGTGTTCAACGCACTGACTGAAGCACCTTGGGTGAGCAGGGTCTTCCCCGAGCTATGTACTATCAGACTTCCCTCGGAGGACAGCTTCTGTCTCCACAGCTCCTTTCCTTCCTTGGACACGCCAATCAGCTCCAGCCGATCCGCAGATAAAACGATCAAAGTATCTTCAACGACCACTGGCGTGGAAAAGGTCGGAAAAATGATCGAGGTGCCCAAGCAGGGCATCACGGCAACAAGTGCCACAAGGATTGTCCAGAGTGTCTTCATTTCTTGCCCTAACGTAAAATGTGGACGCGCGACGCCCCTATGGCGGCGGCTCCGACTCAAGGAAAGCAGATTGAAGCACATTCGGCAATCTCCAACAAAGCCGCGGATAGGCGTCGCGTCACACGCCTTTATAGGACAACCGGACTTATTCATCAAGCCGGGCGATGAGGCCCGGAACGAGGCCGTTCGACTGCGCCCGGATTGTGAACAAGTCCG
>NZ_JBATWY010000046.1:0-14134 GCF_049672945.1 Haloferula sp.
CGGGTGATCCGCCTGCCACGGCATGGTGCCTCGTGCCCGGTCGGTCTCGCCGTGTCCTGCTCCGCTGACCGTCAGGCCAAAGCCAAGATCACCAAGGACGGTATTTTCCTCGAAAAACTCGAGGCTAACCCCGGACAATACATCCCGGAAAAATATCGCGACTGGAAATTCAGTGGCGTCGAAATCGATCTCGACCAAGGCATGGAAGCCACGCTGGCCACGCTTTCAAAGTACCCGGTCACTACCGCCCTCGCTCTCACCGGCACCATCATCGTCGCCCGGGATGCCGCGCACGCGAAGCTCAAGGAACGGCTTGAAGAGACCGGCGAGCTTCCCGACTACATCAAAAAGTACCCCGTCTATTATGCGGGTCCCGCCAAGACACCCGAAGGCTATGCTTCCGGTTCGTTCGGACCGACAACCGCCGGCCGCATGGACGGCTACGTCGATCTCTTCCAAGCTGCAGGTGGCTCGATGGTGATGCTCGCCAAAGGTAACCGCTCCCAGCAAGTCACGGACGCCTGCAAGAAACACGGCGGCTTCTACCTCGGTTCCGCGGGTGGCCCGGCGGCCCTGCTGGCCAAGGAACACATCAAATCTCAGGAGGTCGTCGAATTTCCCGAACTCGGCATGGAAGCCGTTTGGAAAATTACGGTCGAGAACTTCCCGGCCTTCATTCTGATCGACAACAAGGGCAACGACTTCTTCACCAACCTCAGCCCCTGCCCGGTGCACGGCTAATGTCGTGAGCTTATGGAGTGCTTCCCGAAGTGGTACTCGCAGTTTGCGCAACCGACATCGGGGAGACGAGCCCGGCGGAAATGATCAACTTGCTGGCTTCCTCAAGGGTCATGTTGCACTTGGTGACCTTCTCGTCGTCAACGATGACCACGAAGCCAGTCAGCGGGTTTGGCGAAGTCGGCATGAAAACAGCCGTCACATCCTTGCCGGTTTGAGGATCAAAATAGTTGGCCGTGACGAAGCCGAGCAGCCGACATCCCGGGCTCGGATACTCGATGTAGGCCACCCCTTTGAACTTCCGTTCGCCGCCGAGGCCTTTCAATGCGTCGACGAGTTGCTTGATGGATGAATAGACGAAACCCAGAATCGGCAGGGCATCGATGCGGCGTTCAATCCAAGCCAATGCCCGCCGGCCAGGCCGGTTGGTGACAGCGAACCCGACCCCGAAGACGATCAGGACCGGCAGCAATGCCTGAATCAGATTGGCCCCCGGAAACTCAAATGCCCAGGCATCGAGCGCGGTCGGCTTGACCCCGCGAACGAAGTTCAGGAGACGAAACAGACCGTCGATGATGTTGTCCCCGGCATTACGGAGAATCCGGTAGAGGACGACGAGCAGCCAGACGGTCACCATCACCGGCAGGGCGGAAACCACCCCTGCCAGCAAGGTGCTGAATGCCTTTGTCAGCCGTGGATGCGAGCCCGTGCTGGAAGTCTTGCTCGAACTCTCTTCCATGAGTGTCAACCCCTAAGGAAAAACATCATACCTTCGCCTCGTCAGCTTCCGCATCGTTTTTCTCGGGCTGGTCCTCGATCAACTCGAAGATCAGCTCCTCTTTCCCTTCCGGGCAAACGACTCGTGCCGAGTCTCCATTCTTCACATCGCCACGAAGCAGTGCTTCCGCGAGCGGATCCTCGAGATAGCGTTCGACCGCACGGCGCATTGGGCGCGCTCCGTAATTCGGATCGTAACCCTTGGTGACGAGCAAATTGCGCGCCGTGGCATCGAGGTCGAGAGTGATTTCCTTTTCGCGAAGCCGCTTCAGCAACTTGTCGATTTCAAGATCCACGATTCTATCGAGATCCCTCTTCTCCAGCATGTGGAAGACCACGAGCTCGTCGAGGCGATTGAGAAACTCAGGTTTGTAGTAGCGCTTCGACTCCTCGAGGATCTTCTCCTTCATGCCCTCGAAGTCGGAATCATCCGCCTGCATGGCGCCGAAACCAAGCGCGGTCTGGCGCTTGATGGTCGAGGCGCCGACGTTCGAAGTCATGATGATGATCGTATTGCGGAAGTCGATCTTGCGGCCAAGGGAATCGGTGACCATGCCTTCCTCCAGAATCTGAAGCAGCAGGTTCATCACGTCCGGATGGGCCTTCTCGATCTCGTCGAAAAGGACGACCGAATAGGGCCGACGACGGACGGCTTCCGAAAGCTGCCCGCCCTCTTCGTGTCCGACGTATCCAGGAGGTGATCCGATCAGGCGGCTGGAGGTGAACTTCTCCATGTACTCGGACATGTCGATCTGGATGAGCGACTCCGGATCACCGAACATGAACTCCGCGAGGTTGCGTGCCAGGTAGGTCTTACCGACCCCTGTCGGTCCGAGGAACAGGAAGGAACCGATCGGACGCCGTGGATCCTTGAGATCGGCACGGGAACGGCGCAGGGCCTTTGAAATGGCGGTCACCGCTTCGTTCTGACCGATCACCCGGTCCTGAAGCTCGGACTCCATCTTGAGAAGCTTGGCGGCTTCCTTCTGTTCCATCCGCTGAAGGGGCACGCCAGTCCACTTGGAAACGACTCCCATGATTTCTTCTTCCCCAACATCGACGATGGTCTCTTCAGAATTCGAACGCCACTCGTTGAGGGTGTCTTCGAGTTGCCTTTTTGCGTTCTTTTCCTGATCGCGAAGGGCCGCTGCCTTTTCAAAATCCTGTTCGCCGATCGCAGCAATCTTGTCGTGATTGATCTTCTCGATATTCACCTCGAGCTCCTTGATCGACGGAGGTCGGGTCATCTGGCCGATGCGGGCCCGAGCGCCCGCTTCGTCCAGCACGTCAATCGCCTTGTCTGGAAGATAGCGTCCCGTGAGATAGCGTGAAGTCAAACGAACCGAAGCCTCGATCGCCTCCGGCGAAAACTTGGCCTTGTGGTGGGACTCATACTTGTCCTGCAGACCCTTGAGAATTTCGATGGCGTCTTCAATCGAAGGTTCCTCCACCTTGACCTGCTGGAAGCGCCTTTCGAGCGCGGCATCCTTCTCGATGTACTTGCGGTACTCGTTGAGAGTTGTCGCACCGACCACCTGAAGCTCGGATCGGGAAAGCGCCGGCTTGATGATGTTCGAGGCATCCATCGCACCTTCCGCCGAACCCGCACCGACGATGGTGTGAAGCTCGTCGATGAAGAGAATCACGTTCTTCACCTTCTTGATCTCATCCATCACCGCCTTGATTCGCTCCTCAAACTGACCCCGGTATTTGGTTCCGGCGACCATGAGGGCGAGGTCGAGAGTGATCACCTTCTTGTCGCGCAGTAGTTCCGGCACGTTACCGCTGGCAATCTCCTGCGCGAGACCTTCAACGATGGCCGTCTTGCCGACGCCAGCTTCACCGATCAACACCGGATTGTTCTTGGTCCGACGACAGAGAATCTGGATCACGCGCTCGATCTCGGACTCGCGACCGATCACAGGATCCAGTTCATCCTCTTTCGCCAGCTTGGTCAGATCCCGGCCGAAGGCGCGCAGTGCTGGCGTCTTGGTCTTGCCCTCGGATTCTCCACCAGCCTCAGCTCCCTGACCTTCATCTTCGAAGACTCCCAAGTCGTCGTCGTCATCATCGTCATCCTCGTCTTCAGGACTAAAGTTGGGATCAATCTCGGCGAGGATTTCGTTGCGGGTGCGCTGAATGTCCACCTCCATGCGACGCAGCACCCTGGCCGCCACGCCCTCTCCTTCACGGAGCAGGCCGAGCAGGATGTGCTCGGTGCCGACATAGCTGTGGTTGAGCGCCTTCGCTTCCTTGTTGGCCAGAGCCAGCACTTTTTTCACCCTTGGGGTGTAAGGAATGCTTCCGGAAACCTTTTGTCCGGTTCCCGTGCCGACTTCCTTTTCGACTTCCATCCGGACCGTTTCGAGATCCAAGCCCATCCGCTCGAGGACATTGACGGCCACGCCTTGACCCAGCTTGATCAGACCGAGAAGAAGATGCTCGGTGCCAACGTAGCTGTGATTGAAGCGATCAGCCTCCTTGCGGGCGAGGGCGAGAACCTGTTGAGCTCTTGGAGTAAAATTGTTCATGCGATTCCGAGGTCGGGTGAGGAGTCGTTGTCTCCCCCACTGTTGTTGATAGAACGAATATCAGGGGCTTTGAGGCTTTGCAACCGGGAGCGGACGATTTCCGCCCGAATGGTGTCGCGTTCTTCCGGTGCCAGCTTGCGTCCGCTGTGCATCTGAAGGTGCGCGGGTTGGATTTCCATCAGAAGCTCGTCGCACTGTGCCACCGTGTCATGGGAAAAGATTCCCAAATCCCCACCCAGCCGCAGCAAGGACAAACGATTCAGCGCTTCTTTCGAGTCGATGATCCAGGCATTGCGTAAAACACCGTAAGCCCGGCCAATCTTATCGCAGACCATGTCCGGGTCGTCCTCAACCAGCTTGCCACGCGCATTGCGTTCATGCATCGCCACTTGCGAAATCACCCGCTCAAGACGCCGCAGGATGCTTTCCTCACTTTCACCAAGCGTCGACTGATTCGAAATCTGGAACAAATTCCCGAGCGACTCGGTTCCCTCACCGAAGATGCCCCGCACTGCGAGTCCGATCTTGTTGACGGCCTGCAGCACCTGGCCGATCTGATCGCTCAAGACCAAGGCGGGCAAGTGAAGCATCGCCGACCCGCGCAGGCCCGTTCCCAGATTCGTCGGACAGGTCGTTAAGTAACCCAGTTCCTGATCAAAAGCGTATTCGAGTTGGTCGGCGAGTTGATCATCCACCTCCGAGAGCGCCTCGTAGGCAGACATCAATTCAAGGCCTGGCCGAATCGACTGCATCCGCAAGTGATCCTCCTCGTTGAGCATGATCGCGATGGATTGTCGCCGCTCGATCACCGCCGCACTTCCCTCACCACGCGCTGCATGCTCGCGACTGATGAGATGGCGTTCCACCATCACTTGCTTCTGCACCGAGCTGAGCGAATCGAGTTCCTGCGAGAAGGGTTCCTTCATGCAGCTCAGTCCTTCGACCGCGGGTCGCATCTGTTCGAGCGCTTCGGCCCGTTGATTCTTCTTCGCCCACCCCGGAAAGGGAACACCTGCCAGATTTCGAGCAAGACGGATGCGTGAAGTGAGGACGATCGCATTATCCGCTCCTTCGCCCGTCATCCAGTCGGCCGGGTGCTTGATCAGTGTGGAAAAACGCATCATGACTTCAGTCGGTTTGTGCCGCCTCCGTCTCCAATTGCCGGATTTCGTCGCGAAGGCCGGCTGCTTCCTCATAGTGCTCGGAGGTCACGGCCTGATCCAGGCGCGCGCGCAAATCTTCGAGTCGAAGATTGCGCTGATGCATCTCCATCAATCCGTCAGGCACTTTGCCGCAATGGATCGGACCCTTGTGCATGCCGCGCACCATCTGATTCACCTCGTCGCGGAAGGTCTCGTAGCAGACTCCACAGCCGAAACGACGCACCTTCTTCAAATCCGCCATCGTGAATCCGCACTGCGGACAACTGCGTGAGGATCCGGCGGTGGGAACCGGCGCGAGGGAGGCGACCGACCCCGAGGATTCCGAGGTCCCGCCCAGCAGCATGTCTGCGAGCGCGAACCCGGTTGGATCCGTCACTCCCTTCTGCTGCGCACATTCATTGCACAGGGCGACCTTCTTCACTTTCCCACCCACAAGTTGGGTGAGGTGAACCTTCGCCGGTTTGCCGCAGTTGTCGCACTCCATTACCTGGAGACAGCCTAAGAGCCTTCCTGCAAATTGCGAAACGAAAACCGTTCGGAAATGCGAAATTCTCAATCAATTGAAGCCCCAGTGCTGCCCACAAGCTCGTGGAAAGCGGTAATGAAGCGCTGAGTGACGGATCCCGGCCTGCCATCACCGATGTCCCGGCGATCCAAACTCTTCACTGGAATCACTTCAGCAGCGGTCCCCGTGAGAAAACACTCATCCGCCGTGTAGATGTCGTAACGCGTCATCGCGCGCTCATCCACCGGCACCTCCAGTTGCTCGGCCAGCTCCAGAATCACCCGGCGGGTAATCCCATCCAAGGCCCCGTCCGAAACTCGCGGCGTAATCAAGCGCCCTTCCTTGATCAGGAAAATATTGTCGCCCGTGCACTCGGCAACGTAGCCCTGCTCATTGAGCATCACGCCTTCCAAGGCACCTGCTTGAATCGCCTCCACCTTGGCCATCACGTTGTTCAGGTAGTTCAGCGACTTCACCTGAGGCATCAATGCCGCAGGAGCGGGACGACGTGTCGCACAGGTAATCAAGGTCAGACCATTGTCGTAATGCTCCTGAGGGTAGAGTTTGATCGTCGATGCGATGATGAACATGCTCGGCGTTTCGCAAAGATACGGGCTCAATCCCAGACCGCCCGTCCCACGCGTCACGACCAGCCGAATGTAACCGTCATCCAGGCCGTTGGCGCGCACCGTATCGATGGTGTATTGGCAGACTTCTTCCATCGTCCAAGGCAGGTTCAGCACGATCGCTTTGGCCGAATCGAACAAGCGCTTGATGTGCTCCTCCAAACGAAAGATCCTCCGATTGTAAAAACGGATCCCTTCAAAGACGCCATCGCCGTAAAGCACGCCGTGATCAAACACCGAGATCTTTGCCTCGGACTCCTCCACCAATTTACCGTCCAGCCAGATTTTCATGAATCGTGAGCGCGGAGCGTAGTGCCCGCTTTCCCACTGGCAAGCGTCCCTTTTCAACACGCCATCAAGGCAGGTCCACAGGATCGACCACTGCCGAGGGTTTGACATCCGTCAATTCCGACCAATCGATGCGGCCGAAGTCGAGCCGCTGAAGCTCGCAGGCGTAAACGGCCTCCTCGTTCTTCGGATCAAACTCCGCAGCAAGCTCAGTGAAAACCCGGGCTAGAAACAGATTTTCATCACCCCCCTGCTGTCGAAGGATCTGACTGCGGGTGAACAAGAGCTTGGCCAGTACTTCCGAGCTGTACTCGCTTGGCAGCACCGCCGGCACCACTCCCCGCTCCAGCTGATACTTCGCGACGAGCGCCCGCTTGTTCCTTGGCGAAAGATGAATCGATAGCGCAATCAAGCGGCGGGCGACCTCAAGCGAAGCAACGGAAGCCTTCGACCTCGCGACGCCATTGGTCGCATACACCACCAGGTTCGTGGCATATTCCTCTTTCTCGCGGTCAAGC
This sequence comes from Haloferula sp., assembly GCF_049672945.1. NCBI lineage: Bacteria > Pseudomonadati > Verrucomicrobiota > Verrucomicrobiia > Verrucomicrobiales > Verrucomicrobiaceae > Haloferula > Haloferula sp. Next base: position 7,147 of record NZ_JBATWY010000046.1, read on the forward strand.
ATGCCGAGGGCGTCAGAAAACACACCCGCGCCCGTCCGCGGCGCTTTCCAAGCGAACGCAGCCCGCTGCTCTTCGGCGGAAACCCCGAGAGCCAGCATCAGAAGCACCACTTGCCACAATCGAATCACTGCCGATATGCTTCCGCCCGAAGAGTGGCAATGCAAGAGACAAGTCCCGACCCACAGGCTGGCAAGGCCGAATGGAGAAGCTGGCTGCGGCAGATCACCGACCGGAAAACTCCGCCTCGGCAACAATCCGCGGCCATCTGCGAAACGCTGAGCAGGCGACTTGCCAAGACCCCCCCCTGCCGCATCGCTTCCTTTGCGGCGCTTCCCGATGAACCCTCCCTGCTGGAGCTGATCCACTCCTTTCCCCAGCATCGCTGGTCGCTCCCCCGGGTCGTCGGCAGCGATCTGGTGTTTCACGAAGTCGACCATCCCGAGCAACTTCGAAGCGGCGCGTTCAGCATCGCCGAACCACTTTCCGACCGGCCCATCCTCCCCACCCATCGGATCGATATTTTTCTCTGTCCCGGTCTCGGATTCGACCGACGTGGCATCCGTCTCGGCCGCGGCAAGGGCTTCTATGACCGCGCCCTCGCTCATGCCAAACCCGAAGCCGAGCGCATCGGCATCACCTTCAGCGAGCAGCTCGTCGACCGACTCCCCTCAGACGCGCACGACATCCCGATGACGCTCGTCATCTCGGGCTCAGGGGAGATGATGGACCTGAATCGGCCCTAAACCCAACCCGGCACGCTCAGTTGAAACGCCGGGATCCTGGCACAAACCCACTCACCCGAGTCCGTCCTGCCAAAGAACGCTCCCTCAGCCACCGCATCCGCAGCAGTGACATGGTAGCTGTTGTAGGAAAAATCCTCCCCCGGTTCGAGCACTGGCTTCTGACCGACCACCCCATCACCCTCGACCACCGTCATCTCCGACCCTTCCCTCACGACCCACTTGCGACCCTGAATTTTGACCCGCTGCCCGGAGTTGTTCTTGATCGAAATGAAATAAACAAAGGGATGCGGTTTGTCGGCCGGGGCATCGAGACTCGGCATGTAGATCACATCATCCACCTGCACGGAAAGCCCCTCAAGCTCGGTAATCGTCGACATTCGGCTTATTGAAGCCAACTCGCCGCGAATGCCAAACCCCAAATTCAACGTTTTCCGACAGCATTTTTGGCTTAGCTTTCGCTCATGATTCCCATCGCCCTCACCATCGCCGGTTCTGACTGCTCTGCCGGAGCTGGTCTCCAGGCGGATCTCAAGACTTTCCAGCACTTCCGCAGCTACGGACTCACCGCCGCCACCTGCGTCGTCGCTGAGACCCCCACGACCGTCCTTTCGATCCACCCCGTCCCCCCGGCGATCCTGCAGGATCAGGTCAAACTCCTGCTCGACAGCTACCCCATCGCGGCGATCAAGACCGGCATGCTTTTCTCAAAAGCACACGTCGTCGCCGTCAGCGAAATCATCTCCAAACACCCCACCATTCCCCTGGTGGTCGATCCTGTGATGGTGGCCTCGAGCGGAGAATCCCTGCTGAAAAAGGATGCCGTCGAGGCCTACATCGACCGCCTCCTGCCGCTTGCCACTCTGATCACGCCCAATCTCGATGAAGCCGAAGTCCTGATCGGTCACCCAGTGCGCGATGAAGATGCGATCGAAAAGGCCGCACGCGCTCTCTCATTGCTGTTTAAAACCTCAATCCTTCTGAAAGGGGGTCACCTGAATACCCCGGAGTGCGCCGACCTCCTCGACCAACAGGATACCTTCAAATGGTTCCGCAGCCCGCGCATCGACACCCCGGCCTCGCATGGCACCGGGTGCACGCTGTCCGCCGCCATCGCCGCCCGCCTCGCCCATGGGGACGACCTTGCGACCGCTGTTGGACACGCCAAAAGCTACCTTTCCCGGACGCTCTCCGAAGCTCTAACACTCGGAAAACTCAATCATCTCAACCAAGGGACCTCATTCACCCACTCGACGAGGGACCCTCAGGCTTCTCTGGATTCTTGACTCTGGACTCCGGACTCCGAAGCCCTAGCATCCTCGAATGCGCACCGCGGTTTATGCCGGTTCCTTCGACCCCCCGACCACCGGTCATCTGTGGATGATCGAGCAAGGCCTGGAACTTTTCGACCGTCTGATCGTCGCCATCGGCAACAACCCGTCGAAAACCTACACCTACTCGGTCGAACGTCGTCTTGAACTGCTGCGCGCCTCCGTTCCCTCCTGCGAACGATTGACCATCGCTCACTTCGACAACCGTTATCTCGTCGACTATGCCCGGGACTGCGATGCCCAGTTCATCCTTCGCGGGATCAGAGCCCCCGATGATTACGAATACGAAAGGGTCATGCGCCACATCAACGCCGATCTGGCCCCCCGAATAACCACCACCTTCCTGATGCCCCCGCGGGATATCGCTGAAGTCTCCTCAAGCATGGTCAAAAGCCTGATTGGCCCCCTCGGCTGGCAGGATACCGTCCGCCGCTACGTCCCCGCGCCTGTGTTCAAAGCCCTCGCCGAGGAAATTGACCACGATTAAGGGCGACCCGACGCCCAAACGACCCTTTTTGCTCGCACGACGGGCGCGAATGTGACGATTTCGTCACCAACCCATGACGCTTCTAGCAGCTGCCTCGCCCGAGTCCTCGTTTTCGCTGATTGCCCTGATTACAGGCCTGCTCCAAGTCTTGGGATCCCTCGGTGTTTTCCTCTACGGGATGAAGGTCATGTCGGAGGGCGTCCAGCGGGTCGCCGGTGCCAGGATGCGCAAAGCTCTATCAAGCATCACCGGCAACCGTTTCAGCGGCATTCTCACCGGCTTTTTTACCACCACCCTCGTCCAGTCCTCATCGGCGACGACCGTTCTGGTCGTTTCATTCGTCAATGCCGGCCTGCTCACCTTGGTTCAATCGATTGGAGTCATCATGGGAGCCAACCTTGGCACGACAATTACCGCCTGGATCGTCGCCATCGTCGGCAAATTCAGCATCGCCAAAATCGCACTACCACTCATCGGCATCGGACTTCCATTTTTATTCATCGGAAAAGACAAAGCCAAGAGTTGGGGTGAAGTGCTGCTCGGTTTCGGCCTCGTCTTCTTCGGCCTCGGTTTGCTGAAGGACTCGGTGCCCGACCTGAGGGTGATGATGAAGGAAGATCCCGGCACCGCCGCAATGATTGAAGGCATCGTGACCTTCCTCGGCGGACGAGGCTTCCTCTCGGTCATCCTCTACATGATCGGCGGCATCGTCCTGACCCTGATGGTCCAGTCGTCCTCGGCCGCCATGGCCATCACCATCACCTGCGCCCTGAACGGCTGGCTCGGCGACGTGTCCGAACCCCTCAACGTCTTTCGCAACTCCGCGGCCATCGTGCTCGGCGAGAACATCGGCACCACCGTCACCGCCTGGCTCGCTTCACTCGGGGCAAATCTCAATGCCAAACGAGCCGCCCGGGCCCACTTCACCTTCAACGTCATCGGCGTCCTGTGGATGCTGGTCGCCTTCGTCCCCTTCACCGCTCTTTCATGGAAGCTGGCCGGCATGCTCCCCGACTGGCTCCGCTCCGCCAAGGACGATTTCTCCACTTCGGACATTGCCTTTGCCACCGCCATTTTCCACTCGGCGTTCAACTTCGCGAACATCTGTCTCGTGGTCGCCTTCGTCCCCCAGATCACACGCTTTGTCGAGTGGTGGGTCCGAGACAAATCACCCGACTCTAACAAGACCCAGGTCCGATACATTTCCCAAGGGCTCGTCGACATGGGAGAACTCAATCTTGCCGAAGCCGAGACCGCCATCAGGCAGATGAGCGATCGGACTTCCCAGATGTTCGACGGCTTCGTCAACGTCCTCAACCATCCCGACAAGGACCTTTCCAATGAAGTTGCGAGACTCAAGGAAATGGAGGACGAGTGCGACCAACTCCTTCACGACATCACCTCCTACCTGATTCAATGCTCCTCTCACGAGATCGGCCCCAGCAACGCCGCACGGATCACGTCGATGCTCCGCATGGTCACCGAACACGAGGAAGCAACGGACCGGATCTACCGCCTCGTGAAAACCGTTCAGAAGAAGTACGAGAAAGGTAGGAACTTCTCCGAGGAACAACACCGCGAACTCTCCGCCATCTGCCTCCAGGTGCGTGCCATTCTCGACCTTTGTGCCAACTCCCTTTCGGGCGTCTCCGGTGAGATGATTGAGAACGCCAACCAGCTCGAAAACCGCATCGACAAGCTCCGCAAGCAGCACAACAAAGGAGCCATCAAACGCATGCAGGCCGGCGGCGAAGTCCCCACCGAAATGCTCTACACCGAGACCAACAACCACCTCGAGGCGGTCGGCAACCATGCCCTCAACATCATCCAGTCCGCAGAACGCCGGTCGGATACCGGCGTTGGTGCCCGGGCCGACTACTGACACTCCCCCTCGTTCTTGATTGCCCCCACGGCGATTGCAGTGCTGGATGATCGGTACTTCGAATGACTTGGGAAATCGCCGCCGTTCTCGCCATCCTCGCTGTCGCGCTGGTCTTCTTCGTGACCGAGAAACTGCCGATGGACGTCGTGGCATTGCTTGTCCTCGGCACCCTCGCCGTCAGTGGCCTGGTAACCCTCGAAGAAGCCCTCGCCGGCTTCAGCAATCCAGCGGTTGTCACGGTCTGGGCGATGTTCATCCTCAGTGCCGGCCTGAGCGCCACGGGAGTGGCCGACTTCATCGGCCGCCAGGTGCTCAAACTCGTCGGCTCCGGGGAAGTCCGCATCATCATCGTCATCATGCTGACCACAGGTGTGCTCTCGGCTTTCATGAACAACATCGGCGTCGCCGCACTGATGCTCCCGGTGGTGATGGACATCGCCCGCAAGACGCAGACTTCTCCCTCGCGGCTGCTGATGCCAATGGCCTACTCCTCATTGCTCGGCGGACTCACCACACTCGTCGGAACGCCCCCGAACCTCGTCGCTTCGGGTGTCCTCCAGCAAGCAGGCTACCAAGGCTTCTCCCTGTTCGAATTCGCCCCCATTGGCGTTCCCGCCATGGTCATCGGAACGCTGTTCGTTGCCCTGATCGGACGTCATCTGCTGCCTTCGGAAATGCCGGAATCAATGAAGCCCTCGTCTAACAAGCGTAAGCTGCAATTCAGCTACGAGCTCGACGAACGCCGCTTCAAACTGAAAGTCGCCGCCGACTCCCCGCTCCACAAGCGCCCGCTCCGGGACTGTGGCTTGGCACAATCCCTCGGCCTGAACGTCCTCGCCATTCAGCGCGGCTCCGAAACCTTGGAAGAAGTCGACGGTTCCACCCCGATCCACTCCGGCGACACCTTGCTCGTCCAGGGAAGACCCGGCGACTTCCGCGAACTCCTTCGCCTTCAGGCATTCGAAATGGCAAGCGGCCAGGAAATCTTCGAGATCCTCTCGTCGGATAAGATCGCCGTGGTCAAGGCCACGCTTGCGAACGAATCGCCACTGGTTGGTCTCACCGTCGGAGAAAGCAATTTCCGCCGGCGTTTCGGCGTTCATATTCTCGAAATCAACCGCCCCACCCGCACCCACCGCAAATCGCTCGCCGACCTTCGTCTGCGAGCCGGCGAGTCCTTACTCCTGCAAGGCCGACGCGCTGCTGCCGAAGCGCTCAAGGACTGCTCCGATTTCAGCCAGCTCGATTTCATCACCGAACAAAGCCTCGATGAGCTTCGTAATAACTCGGACTCGCTGGTCGAATTGGTGATTCCAGAAGATTCCCAACTCCCCGGGTCGAGTATTGCGGAAAGCGGCCTCGGCAACCGCTTGTCACTCGACATCATCGGCATCGCCCGCAAAGGAGGATCAATCTACTACCCCGATCCCGACGAGAAGTTCCGGCCCGGGGATCGACTACTCACCCTTTGCGAAGCCGAAACCTTCGAACTCCTACGCTCCATCCAAAGCCTCGAATTCGTCGACGAATCGGAAGCTCCGTCGGAACTCAACGACGACCGCAGCGGACTCGCCGAAGCCACCCTATCGCCGGGCAGCAGCTTGGTCGGCAAAACCGTCCGCGAACTCGACTTCCGCCAGCACTACGGACTCATCGTCCGCGCCATCTGGCGCAAGGGCCGCGCCTACCGCACCCACCTGCATCGCATCAAACTTGAGTTCGGCGACGCGCTGTTACTGGTCGGACCACGCGAAAAGGTCGAAGCACTCGCAGACGACCCGGACTTCATCCTGCTCAGCCGCACTGCCTACAAGGAAACCGCCCGCAACGCCCCATGGCTTGCCGGCATCGCCGCCGTCCTGATGCTTGCCGTGGTGGCTTCCGTCCTGTCCGGCTGGCTTCCGATTGCCATCGCCGCCGTTTCCGCCGGGGCGCTGATGGTCGCGCTTCGTTGCCTCACCATGGACGACGCCTACCGGGCCATCGAATGGAAATCCGTCTTCCTCATCGCCGGCATGATCCCCCTCGGCACCGCCATGCAAACCACCGGAGCCGCCAGCTGGCTGGCGCAAGGAGTCACCGCCATGGCCGCGCCCTTCGGCATCTGGGGACTGATGATTGCCCTCTACCTCCTCACCATGCTCGCCACCACCATCGTCCCGACCACCGCCCTGGTCCTGATCATGGCCCCGATCGCGATCGAAGCTTCCACCGGCATGAACCTCGACCCGAAGCTTCTCATCATGGCCGTGGCGATGGCCGCATCCGCCAGCTTCACCAGTCCCATTTCCCACCCCGCCAATGTGCTCGTCATGGGCCCCGGCGGTTACCGCTTCACCGACTACGTCCGCATGGGCGCGGTCCTCGCCTTGGTCGTGATGATCACCGTGCTCCCGCTGGTCATGTGGAAATACGGCTGAGCATGGATAGAGGTAGGAACGGCGCATTGGTTTGCGCCGCTCCCCCCTCCGAACCGGACAGGCGGATCTCCCGCATCCGGCTCTCCAGTCAGTGGTTTGCTCCGTTACGGAGACTGGTGACTTCAGCA